>JAWXSU010000130.1:0-5108 GCA_044434245.1 Rikenellaceae bacterium
TCGTGCTGACATCTTTGTGTTTGCCCGAGAGGATATGTATTATGACGTAGCTCAAAAAACCGTAGATGATACCCGTTGCAATATTATAGCTCAGTGGGATGAAGAGTATTGTGATAAATGCCGGGAGTGCTGTTTTGTAATCTTCGAAGTCGATATTACTCAGCGACGACACCATAAACAGACCCACGATGATGAGTGCTGCCGATGTCGCAGCGATAGGAATAATCGCAAATAGAGGTGCAAAAAATAGAGCTAGCAGGAACATTCCTCCCGTGACCACTGATGTCAACCCTGTGCGCCCTCCAGCGGCAACTCCTGTAGCACTCTCGATGTAGGATGTCACGGTGCTTGCACCCATGGTTGCACCCACGGTTGTGGCTATGGCGTCGGATAGGAATGCTCGTTTCACATTTTTGATCTCGCCATTTTTATCTATAAGATTTGACTTTCCGCACACCGCAATGAGTGTTCCAGCCGTGTCGAAGAGGTCGGAGAAGATCAGCGTGAAGATGATGATTATCATATCAAACGACCACACTTGGCTGAAATCCATCTTGAAGAGCAGCGGCTCAATAGAGTGTGGCACAGAGAAAAATTTAAAATCCGCAGGGATGGTGACAACACCCAGTGGGATTGCGATAATTGTTGTGACAACCATTCCTATAAGGAGTGCGCCCGGCACTTTTTTGATGAGCATCGTGCCGATTATAATGACCGCTACGAGTGTCAAAAATACCGATGGGGTAGTGAAGTTACCCATCATCATCAACGGTTCGCCCTTGATGATGACACCTGCATTGACGAGTCCAATAACCGCCAAGTATAGACCGATTCCGATTCCGATAGCGGTTTTGAGAATTGGGGGTATCGATCGCACAATCATCTCTCGAATATTAAAAAGCGAGAGGAGTATAAATATCACACCCTCAATAAAAACCGCCGCAAGAGCCATCTCCCACGTGTAGCCCATCTGCAACACTATGGCGTAGGCGAAGAATGCATTGACTCCCATCCCCGGAGCGAGTGCCACGGGGAGGTTCGCAATCACACCCATCAACACACAAGCCAACGCTGCGGAGAGTGCCGTAGCGGTAAATAAAGCTCCGCTATCCATGCCGGTAACGCTTAGTATAGAGGGGTTTACGACAAGTATATACGCCATTGTCATAAATGTTGTTACACCTCCGAGCAGCTCCGTGCGTGGGGTAGTATTATTTTGCGATAGTTTGAAGATTTTGTTTAGCATGTGTGAGATAGTTCAATCGGGTCTTTTTGTCCTACAAAATTAGTAAATTAATCTGATTTATCAACAACTTAAACCTCCCAATAACCAACAAAATATGAGACTTCGCTTTTTAGTGGCGATCAATATTTCCCAATCTCACTTTTTTTGCGTAACTTTGTGGAACTAAAAATGTAATGTAGATTATGCGTATAGTATCACCCTCGATCTTAGCTGCCGACTTCGCCAATTTGGGGCGTGATGTCGCAATGGTGGAAAGTAGTGCTGCAGAGTGGCTCCATGTCGATGTTATGGATGGCTACTTTGTACCCAACATATCGTTCGGATTCCCTGTGCTTAAGGCTGTTAAGGGGTGTGCACCCAGCCTAGTGATGGATGTGCACCTTATGGTTATGCACCCCGAGAAGTATCTTCTGAGATTTATTCAGGCGGGTGCTGATGTTGTTACATTCCACATCGAGGCGACAGATAATCCGATGGAGTGTATCCATATAATCAAAAATGCAGGTGCTAAAGTGGGTATCTCGATCAAACCGGCAACAGATGTCGAAGTGTTGCGTGATTACCTTCCATACATAGATATGGTGCTGATAATGAGCGTAGAACCAGGTTTCGGTGGGCAGCTTTTTATGAAGGGATCGTTGGATAAAACACGCAAACTTAAACGTATGATTTCGGAGTGTAAAGCCGATCTGCTCATCGAGATGGATGGTGGGTTGTCGGCGGCAAACTCACTTGCGGCGTATGACGCTGGGGTGGATGTGATTGTGGCGGGAAGTGCAGTGTTTCAAGCTCAAGATCCACACAAGGCAATTTTGGAGATTTTGAACTCATAATATTCGCAGTAGATGATATCTTTAGATGGTGTGAGTGTGAGCTATGGTGGCACACAACTCTTTGATGACATATCGTTTATGATAAACCCCAAGGATCGAATTGGTCTTGTGGGGCGTAATGGTGCAGGCAAAACTACACTGCTCAAAATAATAATGGGTGAACAGCAACCTACACAAGGTGTAGTATCTATAAGTAGCGCATGTACACTAGGTTACCTTCCACAACAGATGCGTGTCGCCAACACCACAACCCTCGTCGACGAAACAGCCAAAGCATTCGAAGAGGTGATAATGATCGAGAAGTGCATCGAGGCTCTAACGCTCGAAATCGGGGAGCGTACCGATTACGAGAGCGAAGAGTATACAAATCTTATACATCGACTCACGGAGGCTAACGACCATTACCATATCCTCGGTGGTGACACTCGGGATGCAGATATCGAGAAGACGCTGCTCGGTTTGGGTTTCAAACGAGAGGATTTCAGCCGTGCTACAAGTGAGTTTTCGGGAGGGTGGAGAATGAGAATCGAGTTGGCGAAGTTGCTATTGCGTCGTCCCTCAATATTTTTGTTGGATGAGCCGACAAACCACCTCGACATCGAGAGCATCCAATGGTTGGAGGAGTATTTAAAAACATATAGTGGGGCAGTGCTGCTCATATCTCACGACCGTGCATTTTTGGATAATGTTACAACACGTACCGTAGAGATATTATTGGGTAGGTCGTACGACTACAAAGTATCATACTCCAAATATGTCGATCTACGTGCCGAGCGCAGGGAGCAGCAGATGGCGGCGTACGAGAACCAACAACGTCTCATCGAGAAGAATGAAGAGTTCATCGAAAAGTTTAGATACAAACCCACCAAATCCAATCAGGTGCAATCTCGCATTAAGCAACTCGAAAAGTTGGATCGTATAGAGATGGAGGAGGAGGATCTTTCGAGACTAAATATAAAATTTCCTCCAGCACCACGCTCCGGACAGATCGTCTCCGAGATTAAAGATGTGGGCAAGAGTTTCGGGGAGAAACATGTATTTAGTGGAGCGAACCTAACCATCGAGAAGGGTCAGAAGATCGCACTGGTGGGGCGCAATGGAGAGGGTAAGAGTACCCTTGCAAAGATGCTACTCGGGGAGTTGGTTGCCACAGAGGGGGCGATCAAGATGGGGGCTAATGTCAATATTGGATATTTTGCTCAAAACCAAGATGACCTTATGGATGGAGAGTTCACAGTTTTCGATACGTTAGATAGGGTTGCAGTGGGGGAGATCAGAACCCGACTTCGGGATATATTGGGAGCGTTCCTTTTCAAAGGGGAGGATATCGACAAAAAGGTGAAGGTGTTATCGGGAGGAGAGCGTTCACGATTGGCGATGGCGAGGTTGATGCTCGAACCATATAATCTCTTGATTCTGGATGAGCCGACCAACCATATGGATATGCGTTCGAAAGATATTTTGAAGGATGCACTCATAAAATTTGATGGCACGGTGATCGTTGTGTCGCACGACCGTGATTTTTTGGATGGTATGGTTGATCGAATATATGAGTTCCGTGATGGGGGAGTTCGGGAGTACCTTGGGGGAATATACTACTTCCTCGAAAAGCGCAAGGTTGAGTCGATGCAAGATATCGAACGCAAGGAGCTGCGAACTACAACAGCCGCCACATCCCAAGAGCCCACGGCAGGAAAGCTATCTTACGAGCAGCGTAAGGAGCAGGAGAAATTACTGCGCAAAACACGCAAGGCGGTGGAGAGTGTCGAGTGTGATTTAGCGGAGGTGGAGGCTCAGATCAGCGAGCTCGACAGACGCATGGCGACAAACTACCAAGAGGAGGATTATAAATTATACTCGGAGGTAAAAGCAAAATATGAAAAACTAATGGCTCAGTGGGAACAACTATCCTATGAGGTCGAAATAATGGAGGATCAAAAATAATGGAAAATATCGTTTTCGGAATACGCCCCGTAGTCGAGGCTATTGAGTCGGGCAAACAGATCGAGAAGATCTTTATTAAAAAGGGGGCTGAAGGGCAGTTGATGACAGAGCTTAGGGATCTATGTTTTCGTCACCGACTACGTATCCATGAGGTGCCAATCGAAAAACTCGCACGTCTGACACGTGGAAACCATCAAGGTGTAGTGGCGCAGATATCTGCAATCTCATATGTCGAGTTGGAGGATATTTTGGAGCGTGTACCCGAAGATGAGACCCCTCTAATTGTCGCATTCGATGGAGTCACAGATGTACGTAACTTCGGAGGTATAGCACGTAGTGCTGAGTGTGCTGGAGCGCATGGGCTCATCACGCCGCTAAAAAATTCAGCTCCTGTGAATGCGGATGCAATGAAGGCTTCAGCGGGAGCGTTGACAGCAATCCCTGTGTGTAGAGTTGGATCTATTCGCACAACTCTTATGGCTCTGCAAGCTGAGGGGTATCAGATTGTCGCAGCAACAGAGAAGAGCACAAAACTTATCTATGATGCCGACTTTAAACGTCCTACGGTACTTGTTATGGGTGCTGAGGATAAGGGTATCTCCAAAGAGGTTCTCAAGCTCTGTGATGAGCAGTTGGCAATTCCTCTTATCGGACATATCGAGTCTCTCAATGTCTCGGCAGCAGCAGCGATTATGTTATTTGAGGTTGTGCGCCAACGTATCGGTGGGGTTGTGGAGTAGATAAAAGTTAAACCAGACGTAGATATATTATGGCAGTACGACGACACATAGATCCTCGCCTAGGCGAGATTCTCCTCAACCAAACGTCTCGTGCACGCCGTCTATCAATCACGGTGCTCACTTCGGGCACCGTGCGTCTTTCCTACCCTAAGAGTCTCACGAACGCCAAAGCATTGGAGTATCTGGAGAGTCGTCTGGATTGGGTCTTAGCAGCACAACGGAGGCTCAAAGATCGACGAACAAAAAATCCCCCAGCGACAACTTTCGATGTCGAGGAGCTTAGACGCAAAGCCATAGAGTACATCCCCAAACGAGTGGAGGAGATATCTGCCGCCACAGGGCTCA
>JAWXSU010000131.1:0-5102 GCA_044434245.1 Rikenellaceae bacterium
CGAGATACCTCTCTGTCTCTCGATCTCCATAAAGTCGGATGTCGCCCCCTTCTTGATTTTATTACTCTTCACCGCTCCCGCCACGTGAATAGCACCTCCAAAAAGGAGGAGTTTCTCGGTGAGCGTTGTCTTTCCTGCATCAGGGTGGGCAATCACCGCAAAGGTTCTACGGCGTGTTATCTCTTCTTGTAATGTCATCTATTTTAATTATTTCTTGGGTAATCTATATTGTAATGCAGACCGACCGACTCCTTGCGTTTGCCGCCCTGTTTAATTGTGAGATATGCCACTGCGATCATATTGCGTAGTTCGCACAACTCTCTATTGGGGGTTGTTTTGTTGTACAACTCCTCCGTCTCGTGCCATATTGTTGAGAGTCGTACCATTGCACGCTCTAAACGTAAATTTGAGCGTACAATGCCCACGTAGTTCGACATTATCTGTTGCAGCTCCTTGCGATTTTGGATCACCAATACCATCTCCTCCGCTGAGGATGTCCCCTCAAAATCCCAATCTGGGATCCCCTCTTGGATATCTATCTTCTCTAATTTGTTTGCCATATCCTTTGCCGCCTGATCTGCATATACCAAAGCCTCGATAAGTGAGTTCGATGCTAAACGATTTGCTCCATGAAGTCCAGTGCATGAACTCTCCCCCAATGCGTATAGTCGTTTGATAGATGTAGCTCCATTCTTATTGACCTTCACTCCACCACAGCAGTAGTGTGCCGCAGGTGTCACCGGAATCATATCTCGGGTGATGTCGATACCTATTGATTTACACTTCTCGTATATGTTAGGGAAATGGCTCTTGATAGCATCTGCATCTTTATGCGTAACGTCCAGATATACAAACTCTTCTCCTCTAATCTTCATCTCATGGTCTATACTTCGAGCCACAACATCACGTGGAGCAAGAGATTTCATAGGGTGGTACTTATCCATAAATTCTCTACCATTTTGTAATCTCAAGATCCCTCCAAATCCTCGCATCGCCTCCGTTATCAAAAATGATGGGTGCTCCGAAGGATTATACAACGATGTGGGGTGAAACTGTATAAATTCCATATTTTCACTCTGAGCCTTAGCTCTATGACACATTGCAATTCCATCTCCCGTCGCAACATCTGGATTGGTGGTAGTGTGGTATATATGTCCGCATCCTCCCGTTGCGACAACCGTAAACTTCGCCAACATTGTTTCGATAGCATCTGTCTCCAAATTTTGGACATATGCACCAAAACACGCCAAACCTCTAGTGTGACGAGTGACAAACTCACCCAAGTGGTGCTGTGTCAGCAGATCTATAGCGAAGTGATTCTCCAACAGCGTGATGCGTGGATGACTCTTTACCGATTCAACCAATGCTCTTTCGATCTCCGCACCCGTCAAATCTTCGTAGTGTAAGATTCTATGCTCCGAGTGTCCTCCTTCACGATTGAGTTCAAAGCGACCATCTTCGCTCTTATCAAAACGTGTCCCCCACGCAATAAGATCCGCTATCAACGCTGGCGCACGACGTACGACTAGATCTACCGCCTCCACGTCGCACTTTCCCGCCCCACAAGTGAGCGTATCTTCGATATGTTTTTCGAAGGAGTCAGGCTCATACGTAACCGAGCAGATACCTCCCTGCGCATAGTTCGTATTACACTCATCGATTCTACCCTTTGTGACAATTATTACATCGCCTCTCTCCGCCGCTTTCAATGCGAAGCTAAGCCCTGCAACTCCAGAGCCTATGACTAAGTAATCGCTCTTCATTTTATATTTTTTGGTTAGTATGAACTATAATAACTTTGGCTCTTATCATATTTAATATCTGATAGAGATGCCGCCCTCACGCCGATATTGAAACTCCAGCTCCTATAATATCCGAATGGTATCCACGAGAATGACATCTGCCAACAGTGCAAATCTCTCGATATAGCCACCGAAGAGGTTGTAAGCTCTCTATTTTTGAGGTCATATCCTCCACTAAATGTGATACCCGTCTTCTCCGTCAAATTCACAGAACCATTAAAACCAATAGATTGAGTTACATTTTTCTGATATCCCGTTGTTCCGTTATTTGTATAATTAATAGAGTAACTAATGACATAATTAAAACCAAAGTTCCACGGGACTGAGAAGTCATAATAAGCCTCGGACATATATTGCCGCCTCAAAACAGGATCCATATTTCCATATGGGTCATAGAATGGGTTTGCGTATTCGGGAGGAATACTCGTTATATCGTTTATCGCCGGCTTGCTCTTATCTTGACGAGACTTGAATGTGTAGCCATACGACCAACTTGTACTAGTTATACGACCCGGGAAAAAGAGTTCATCATACCTCACACCCTCGGGGGTGACTTTGTAGGGGTCCAGCGTGAACGACAATGAAATACCAAAGTTGTTGAGAATTGTCGTACGGAACGACACCGGAATCGTCGATAGTTTCATTGAGTCCGCCAAGAAGTTGTACGATCCACTAATACTCAACTGGTCGATAAGCGATATCTTCTTCAATCCCGAAGTGTCACGTTTCGATAACACTTTCATCTCTAGGGTTTGCGACAGCGAGAATGTTGCTGCCATAGTCTCGCCCGAAGATGGCACTCCATAAGCATTATTCGAGTATGGTGAGTAAGTGGTGGTGTTACCCAATGAATCGCTCTGCACCGTTTGGTAATATCCATACTTCTGTTGCGAGAAATCTGGTGCATACGAAATTCCTACACTTGGGGTCATTGTGTGGCGTACTGCCTGTACCGGATTCTTCTTACCTTTAGCTTGGAACATTCCATATATGGTCGTTGATGCAGATGCGCTCGTGGTGTAGTTATAGAGTCTATAGAAACCATACTTTGGATCTAACTCCACCTTTTCATTATTGATTGGATCCCACATCTGCTCAAAACTCTTGAAGTACCATCTCTCCGTATAGCTAAACGAAGGTGATATATTTATATAGTTAAAGAGGCTAAATGACGCCGATACAGGGATAGAGTGCTGAATACCATTACTCATATCATCGAGCGTCGCACGTGTAAAGACGTCTGACTCTGTTGTTGTCACCGAGTTGGTTAACTTTCCGGTGTAGGTCATAGATATCTTCTCCCACCACTTCTCTTCACCTAAAGTTTCGGCTCTTTTGAATGGGTAAAATCTCGAAACACTCACCACTGCGGTCGGGAAGGTCAACGATATAGCCTCCGTCTGAGAGTTTTGTGATGCAGAAAGGCTTGTCGAGAGTGACACATTATTCCAACTCTTAGAGTATGATATCGAGGAGTTGGTTTGCGTCGAAAGCATGTCATCGATCGTCGTTGCAGAGTATTTGCTATATCCACTCGTTGCGAAGTTCACCGATGCCGAGAATGTCGAAGTCGGGTTGGCACGAGAATCTTGCGAGTGTGACCATTGAATTTTCGATGCTATTTGTTCTACATAATCCGCCTCACCTTTATCTCCAGTCTTAATACTAGAGTAACTCATATTGAAACTTCCATTATATTTATACCTCTTAATGTAGGTCGATGAAGCATTAACATCCCACGATCCATACGAGTATATACCTCCCGTGAGAGCAAGGTCCATATGGTCACTAATTGTAAAGTAGTAACCCAAGTCACGCAAAAAGAATCCGAGTGTTCCATCTTCACCATAAGAAGGCATCAGGAGTCCTGACTTCGGGCCACTGCTGATGGGGAAAAATCCCTCAGGGATACCCAAAAAGTAGATCGGCACATCCTCCATAACAAAATATGCTGGTCCTGTAACCACCTTTTTCCCAGGTATCACCTTCGCCTTAGTCATCGCCAAGTAGAAGTGTGGATGATCCGTGTGGTCGCAGGTCGTATATTTTCCACCTCGTATATTAAATGAGTTATCGGGCATCTTCTTCACATCATGACCCACTAGCCAACCTTCACCCTCTTTAGTCGCCACACCTTTGATCTTCGCCTTCTCGGTGTTGAGGTTATATGTTATAGTATCCATGGTGTAGCTTGTTTCACCATCTATAAACTCAGGTTTTGTTATGACAATCTCTTTTTGTACTGTGTCGATACCTCCATACGCATATATCTCGTTGGTGGTCATGTCGATCTCCATGTAATCTGCCTTAAGCGTTTTACTTTGGTAGGTGACACGACCATCATCATAGATGTGAACCTTCTGCCCCAGAACGTCGTAGTACAACGAATCTTTATTGTTTCCGGTCATGATATCATCCAACAACGCTTTTGTTTTTCGCTCTGTCGTATCTTTTTTAAGAGAATCTGCGCCTAATGAATCTACACCTAATGAATCTGCACCCAAAGTATCAAGTGACGTGGGGGGCAACAACAACGCTCTATCACCATTCATTGATAAAGAATCAGCCCCACTAGCGAGTCGAGTTGGGGGTTCAGCTCCAATCACCACCCCTAATGCAATAAATGCTAGCAGCAGAGAAAAGAGATATTTTATATTAAATTTGCTCAAAATCTTAAAAAAAATCGTACCTTTGCCGACAAGTCGGCAAAAAACCTAATTTGTATCGGTGAGACTCTCAAAACAGAGTCGAAACCCACATTAAAAGGGGCTATTTTCACTCGACAAAGATAATAAAAAAACGAATATACTAAGGCTTAAATTGTGAAAAACAAACTTTTTTTTAGTTTTACACTAATCATGTTATGGTTGCTAATTACACCATCCACCCTTGTTGCGACATTTGCTCAGGGGGTGAAGGTTGTAGTAATCGACCCCGGACATGGAGGTATATTCCCTGGTGCTACATACAATGGTGTCAAAGAGAAGGAGTTAACCCTTGCTGTTGCTCTTAAGCTGGGTGCGATAATCAAAAAGGAGCTGCCGCAAATAAAGGTGGTATATACTCGCACCTCAGATATTGAACTATCTAAATCTTTAGCCGAGGATCTACACAAACGAACACTCATAGCCAACAATGCATCGGGAGATCTTTTTATCTCGATACACGCAAATGCCGCATCAAACCCATCTGCGTATGGTGCCGAGACGATCCTAATGGGAGAGAGTTCACTGGAACAACAACGTAACGAGGCGGCATTATACACCGCAAATCGATGAAGATACTATTACAACTGATGGT
>JAWXSU010000132.1:0-4987 GCA_044434245.1 Rikenellaceae bacterium
TCTAAAGTTTATGAGATGCAAATTTACAAAATCAAATCGTCGCCAGCGAAATATCGCTGTAACACTCTAATTTACAATAATTTCAAAGATCTTTTTCTGAGTTTTAGTGGACACTAATGAATTCATATATGAAAGAGACGACACCGAATGTTGAAGAGGTGAAATATAATGTTCCCGGATTAGAGCGTGGAATAGAGATTATTGAGTATCTGACTAGATATCCCAAAGGGAGGACTTTGCCGGAGATATATCAGGCATTAAAGATTCCTCAAACGACAGTATATAGAATATTATGTACCTTCATTAGGTGTGAGTATATCATATATTGTGAGGATACGAAACGATATAAGCTCTCGATGAAGATATTGATGTTGGGGTATCGAACGCTGATGGATTATTCGTTGTCGGAGAGTGTGTTGCCACGTATGCGAGAGTTGTGTGACGAGTTCCATGAGACAATATGTTTTGGGGTGATGAGTGATAATTCGGTGGTTTTGATTGAACAGGTGCAGGGGGATAATGCTTTTTGTTTTACGATGTCATTAGGTAAGAGTTTCGAGTTGCATTGCTCTGCTCCCGGGAAAGCTATAATGGCATTTTTGCCAAGAGTGGAGAGTGAGAAATATATTAATCGTGTAGTTTTCACATCTCATAATGAGAGAACCATCACCTCAAAGGAGGAGTATCGAAGGGAATTAGATATTGTGCTCGAAAAGGGATATGCCATTGATCGTGAAGAGGAGCTAACAGGGGTGATGTGTGTGGGAGCTCCAATTTTGAACCATGTAGGGTATCCGTGTGGTGCTATATGGACATCGGCACCTAAGGATAGGATTATGAAGAGATCAGAGGAGTTTTTTGTGGAGGGTATAAAATCTCTAGCAGAGCAGATATCTAAAGATTTGGGTTACAACGCAAAATGATAGTTTAATAACGAAAAATATATAAAAATGAAGTATCAAAAAAAGTATACAAATGCTGATTTCTATAAGGATGGTGTATTTGTCGAGGAGGTAGCTATTGAGGCGATGAAGGATATGCTTAAGTTTTATGGCGTGCCCTTTACACCATTTATGGAGGAGAATTTTTGGGTTGCAGAGTTTGGACTCGGTGATTTTGAGAATGTAGGAATGGGTGGAATCTTTTGGGTAAACGATAAGGAGCATGGCTATTTTGCACATGCGATATATCTGTTGCCAGGTCAAATGATCCCAGAGCATGCTCATATGGCGACAGATATGCCAGCTAAATATGAGTCATGGATGGTGGATAAGGGTTGGTGTTACAACTTCTCGGAGGTTGGAGAGGCTACACCCGATGCTCCGGTTGTTCCTGCGACTCATGGTGAGTTTAAGTCAAAGAGTTTTGTGCGTCAAAACGTGGGAGAGATTGTTCACCTTAAGGAGTTGGAGACGTTCCATTTCTTGTTGGCAGGAGACGAAGGTGCTATCGTAAATGAGTGGGCTTGTTACCACGATGGTGATGGCTTACGTTTTACAAATACTGCAGCAACTCTTTAGGCTAAGGTGTTAAAATAGATTGCTTTGACTCTCCTTTGTGTAAGGGAGAGTTGAAGGGTTTATAAATAAATATAAAGAATGAGGGAGAGGATAAAGAATTTTATATCATCAAGAGTGTTGTCGTTAGCACTGTTGGTACTCTATGCAATAGTGTTGGCTGTGGCTACATTTGTCGAGAATGAGTATTCGACACAGGTTGCTAAGGATGTGGTGTACCATGCTCTGTGGTTTATACTGTTTCAATTTTTGATGGTTGTGAATCTTTTTGCGGTGTTGTTAAAAGGTGGGTATTTCAAGAGTCAGCGTTGGGGGGTATTTATTACGCATGGTGCATTTATTGTGATACTTATCGGTGCACTGGTGACGCATATCACGGGGCAAGAGGGGATGTTACATGTCCGTGAGGGGGAGAAAAATTCCACGATGGTTGTGCACAGCGGCGATGTACAAAAGATTATAAATCTACCTTTTACAGTTGAACTCATAGATTTTACACTTAAGAGATACCCCGGATCTTCGAGCCCTTCATCTTACGAAAGTCTCATTGTGGTGCATGCAGATGGTAAGAGTACTCGAGAGCATATATATATGAATAACACACTTGATATAAAGGGGTATCGTCTGTTTCAAGCGTCGTACGATCCAGATGAAAAGGGTACAGTGTTGCTGGTGAACCAAGATGCGTTTGGGCGTACTATTACATATGTGGGGTACTGTTTATTGGTGTTGGGATTTATAATTTCACTTTTCATCCGCAATGGGCGTGTGGTGGCACTTTTTAGGAATTTAGCGAAGCTCAACGAGGGTGGTCGTTTGGCATCTTTGTTTCTGGTTTTGATGGCTTCTTTTTTAGTTGCGAGAGTTGAAGCACAGGTGTCAAAGAGTGATCTTTTAGAGATTGTGGAGTCGCACGTTGTCCCCACAGATCATGCGGAGCGTTTTGGAGCACTCCCGATGCAGGATTCCCGAGGACGTATAATGCCTATAAACACCTTTGCGTCGGAGGTTCTGCGAAAACTACATAAAGAGGAGAGTATTGGAGAGTTAAATCCAGAGCAGTTTTTGTTGAGCATGTGGTTGATGCCAGATGTGTGGATGACACTACCATTTATAGTGTATGATGATTCGTATATTCAAAATAAATATAGCCTTCCAGATGGTGAGTATTTAGCATATATCGATATATTTGATAGGGATGGAAACTATAAGTTTCAAGATGATTTGGAGGCGATATATTCAAAAAATGCTAATGAACGTACAACCTCGGAAAAGGAGTTGCTTAAGATCGATGAGAAGGTAAATATTGTAGATCAACTATTCAAATATCGAATGGTGCGTCTATTCCCAGATGAGGCAGATCCAACACACAGATGGTATGCTCCAGGGGATGATATATCCAATTTTGAGGGGGGAGATTCTCTCTTCGTGAGCAAGATCTTTCATTGGTACTTGTCGGAGGTGGGAGGAGCTCTTACCAATGATGGTAGTTGGAGTGAGGCGAATAGAGTTCTCGATATGATCCCGGTGTACCAAAATGCGAAGGGTAAAGGTGCTGGAATAGACCAAAGTAAAATCGATGCTGAGTTGAAATATAATAAACTCAACATCTTCGCAAAGTGTAAGTTGTGGTATTTGATCCTCGGTGGATTGTTGCTTATTATTTCGTTTGTTGAGATGATGAATCCGAGCAAATGGAGTAAATATTTTAAGTTTGGACTTTGGGTTGCAGTCCTTTTAGTCTTTCATTTTCAGATGATGGGCATGGGACTAAGATGGAAAATTGGAGGTTATGCACCATGGAGTAACTCCTATGAAACGATGGTATATATCGCATGGGTGTCGGCAGTTGCTGGATTGCTCTTTGCTAAGCGTGTGACCTTTGTGTTTGCTATTGCGACACTTTTTGCGGGGGTTGTGCTGTTTGTTTCGGGGCTTAGTTGGATGGATCCTGAGATCACACCTCTCGTTCCGGTGTTGCGCTCTGTGTGGTTGATGTTCCACGTAGCGGTTATTGTTGCGGCGTATGGATTATTTGGTATATGTTTTTTGTTGGGACTCACGAATATGATCCTTATGATTGTGAGGGGAGAGAGGCGAAATGCAGTTATTGATAAAGGAATTGCGGAGTTGACGATCATAAACGAGATATCTATATGGTTGGGGCTTATGCTCCTTGCAGTTGGTATATTTTTGGGTGCCGTATGGGCAAATGAGTCGTGGGGAAGATATTGGGGTTGGGATCCCAAAGAGACGTGGGCTCTTATCACGATGGTGCTGTATGGAGTTGTTGCACACCTATATATGGTGCGTAAGGCGTACTCACTCTACATATTTAATCTGCTTACACTCTTTGCATTCTTTGCGGTGCTTATGACATATTTTGGTGTAAACTATTTCCTCACGGGGATGCACTCATACAATACAACATCTATATCGTTGGATATATTTTTCTATATCCTCGGTGCAGTGGTTGTTTTGTCGGGAGTTGGAATTATGGCGAAGATACGATATAAAAATCAACAACAATCACTTAAATAAATTTAAAAACTATGAACAAATTAACAGTAGTAGATCTTAAAAAGATGTTTACCACCGCATTGGAGGTAATCGTAGCAAAGGAGAATGAGTTTTCTCAACTCGACGCAGTAATTGGCGATGGTGACCACGGAACAGCGATGACTGCGGCGTTCACAGCAGCAGTAGAGGCTTTGAATGTAGATTCAGATTTCAAGCAAACTTTGGGTGACATGGGTATGAACGTGATGCTTAAGACTAGCGGATCGACAAGTACACTTTTGGGTGGTTTCATCCTTGGCATGAGCGACAACTCAGAGGGTACGGAGCTTGATACTGCGGGTGTAAAGAAGATGTTCAAAGGAGGTCTTGAGGGTGTTGCAAAGAACACTAACGCGAAACCAGGCGACAAGACTATGATGGATGCATTGTACCCAGGAATCGAGGCTATGCAGGAGTGCACTTCAGACTCTATTAAGGAGGTTATCGCAGCAGGTGCAGCAGCAGCTAAGGCAGGAGCTGAGGGTACTGTGGCTATGAAGGCGAACTTCGGACGTGCACGCAACTATGGCGAGAAGTCAATCGGCTTTATGGATTCAGGTGCAGCATCGTGGAGTACTATGTTGCAAGCTTTTTCAGACGCCCTATAAGAGCACTTATAAGAGCACTTATAAGAGCATTGCAAGGCGGCGAAATTTCAAAGATACCGCTCTTTCGACCTGTGGTCACATACGTAAAGTATGCTCCCTTGATAAAAAGAGTGCCATCTTCAAAATTTCATCCACCTATCAACGCACTTGGCGACAAGCAAAACAAAAAATTATTCAATAACTTAAATAAAGAAAAAAATGGCAGATTTAGATGACCTAAGAGAGGGTAGCCGCTTCGGAGTAGGCGTACCAGTAGCAAAGCAATCATTCCACGTTAAGGGTTCAGATCACCTTTCATGGGGT
>JAWXSU010000133.1:0-4966 GCA_044434245.1 Rikenellaceae bacterium
GAGAGCGATAAAATAGTCGGGGTGACAAGTACTCGATTCCTACACAACAAGGAGCTTAATGATCGCTTCAAAGATGGCTCACTATCACGAATAGGCATCGAGGGTGAGTTCGATACGGAGGTTGTATTGTCGTTGGCTCCGGAGTTAATTTTGATCTCTCCATATAAACGTGGTGGGTATGATTCGGTGAAGGATCTCTCAATTCCAATGTTGGCATATTTGGGATATAAGGAGCTGTCGGCTCTGGGGCAAGCGGAGTGGATTAAGCTCATCGGACTGCTTATTGGTTGTGAAGATCAAGCGGTTGACACCTTTACTCAAATTGAAAATAGATATACGCAACTTTTGAATTTAGTAGAAAATGTCGACATTCGCCCGACGGTACTAAGTGGAGAGTTGCACTCCGGAAACTGGTATGTAGTGGGGGGACAGAGTGCTTTGGCTCAGCAGTTTCGAGATGCTGGGGCGGATTACTTTATGAAAAATGATAATGAGTCGGGCGGATTTTATGTCGACTACGAAAGTGTATATGCTCAGGGTCACGATGCCGATTTTTGGAGAATTGTCAATAGTTTCAATGGTGACTATAGCTACGAGACACTACTTGCTGCAGATAAACGATACGTAGACTTTAAAGCGTACCAAAAACGTAATGTTATATATTGTAACCTACGCAAAACCGCTTTTTACGAAAATACACCGATGGAACCAGAGGTGGTGTTGGCGGATCTAATCAAGATCTTCCACCCCGATATGTTACCCGAGCACCAACCACAATATTACAAAAAACTGCAATAGTAGATGAATCAACGCATAACAATATCATTTGTAGCAATACTCCTTTTTATAGCTCTATTTTTTGGCTTAAACCTAATCTTAGGAAGTATTTCGATACCAACGAAATCGGTATGGGATATTCTCACGGGAGGGGATGGAGGCTCTGCGGTGTGGCAAAATATAATCTTCAAATCTCGAATGCCTCAAACGATAACGGCAATCGTTGCAGGTGCGGGACTCTCTATTAGCGGATTGCAGATGCAAAGTGTTTTTCGTAACCCTCTGGCTGGACCATCCGAACTAGGCGTTAGCTCGGGGGCGAGTTTGGGTGTTGCGCTCATAATATTACTTTCGGGGCGTATCGCAGGTGGCGCACTCAGCGGCATGGGGATATTTGGCGAAGTGGCAATATCTACCGCCGCAATCATTGGCGCAGGTGTAGTGATGTTGATTATCTTAGCTATTTCGCAACGTGTCAGAGGCAATGTAACGCTACTTATCATTGGCGTGATGATCGGATATATCGCGACAGCTATTATTGGGGTGCTTAAGTTCTTTAGTACGGATGAAGATGTTCACGGCTATGTTATCTGGGGGTTGGGAAGTTTTTCGAAGGTGTCGGCCGGTAGTATTGTTCCATTTGTGGTGATTATGGCGATACTCATTCCCTCTTCGTTTCTGCTTATCAAGAGGTTAAATCTCATGCTATTGGGCGATGAGTACGCATCGGGGCTAGGTCTTAACGTTCGAAATGCACGACGATGGGTGATAATTTCTGCATGTGCACTCACCGCCATTGTGACAGCATATTGCGGACCTATAGTGTTTCTGGGGTTAGCCGTACCACACCTATGTCGTACGATATTTGCGACGTCGGATCATCGTGTATTGATGCCTGCAGTAACTCTAGTTGGAGCTCTTCTTGCGATGGTTTGCAACTTGGTGGCACGCATGCCGGGATTCGAGGGGGCACTTCCCATTAACTCTGTTACAGCACTTATTGGTGCACCAATAGTAATATATGTCCTTTTTGAAAGACACGCCCCAAAGTACAACTAACGATGAATGTAAAGATAAAAGATAAAACGATTGTACTCAACACCCTATCCATCGGGTACAAAGAGAGGTGTGTAATTCCCAACATCAACGCAACAATCAATAGTGGTGAATTAACATCGCTGTTGGGAGCTAATGGTGTTGGAAAATCCACACTCCTTAGGACAATGACCGCCAATCAACCCAAGCTAGATGGTGAGATATTTTATCACGATAAGGAGCTCGCCTCGTACACCCACAAGGAGTTATCGAAGATGATAAGCATCGTTCTTACCGAACGTGTGGCAATAAAAAATATCTCGGTATTTGAACTCGTCAGTTTCGGTCGTAGCCCCTATACCGGTTTTTGGGGTGGGGTGTCGCACCAAGATAAAGAGATTATCAAGGAGTCGCTACGTATGGTTGGAATCGAGCATCTTGCAGAACGCATGGTGCAGACCCTGAGCGATGGGGAACGCCAAAAGGCGATGATAGCGAAGGCTTTGGCTCAACAGACGCCAATTATTCTTCTGGATGAACCCACAGCCTTTCTTGACTTTCCTAGCAAAGTTGAGATTATGCAACTTCTACATCGACTATCACGACTCACGGGCAAAACAATTTTCATGTCAACACATGATCTAGATCTAGCGTTGCAGATTAGTGACAGAATATGGCTTATGGATGGGGATCGAGGTGTGAACACTGGGATACCCGAAGATTTGGCTTTGAATGGAGATCTGAGCCGTTTCTTCGAACGCAAGGGGATAGCATTTGATCCCAGTAGTGGATTGTTCAGAGTCGACACATCCACATCTGTAGAGGTTGAACTTATCGTTAGCCCTGAGGCAAGCAATAGAGGTGCAATGGTTCGTAAAGCTCTGAGAAGATGTGGGGTTGAGACAAAAGAGAGACTCGAAAATAGCCAATATAAAATAGAGATCACACAAAGCGAAATATTGATAACACCTCGAAACTCAGAGCAGATCACGTGCTCCAATATCGAGGAACTCCTAAATATTATTGTACTGTGATTATAATATTCGGAGGCACAACAGAGGGACGAATTGCGACAGAGGTGTGCGACAAGGCGGCACAGAGGTTCTTCTACTCCACACGAGGAGAAGAACAACAACTTCTTTCGACCTTTGCGGAGAGGATTACGGGAGGGATAGATATCGATGCAATGAAACGTATTATCTCCCAAAACGACATCAAGCTAATTATTGATGCCGCTCACCCCTATGCGCAAATCCTACATGAAAACATATATCAAGCGGCACAGGAGTCTGAAATCCCCGTCATTCGATTCGAAAGAGAGCAGGTGGATGTGGAGTATGATAATGTGAGATATTTCGACTCTTTGTCTAATGTTGCTCAATATATTACACAAACTTCTACAGTGGGAGTGTTAGCATTGACGGGGGTGAAATCTGCCGCTGCTCTTTGCGATATTGCATCATCTCACCATATATATTTGAGGGTTATGGATCGGGAGTTATCACATATCACTATTCATAAAAGCGGATTTCCCGAAGAGAATATTTTATTTTACGACCTGCTTAACCCTTGTGAGTCTCAAAATAATTTGGAACTGTGCCAAACGCTCAATATAAGTGCCATCGTAACCAAAGATAGCGGACAAAGAGGTGGATTTAGATCAAAAGTTGAGACAGCAAAGAGGCTGAACATCCCTCTACTTATCATCAAACGACCCACTCTCCCTCCCGCCTCTAGAGTTGTTTACGGTGAGTTTGGACTAAGACGTGCAATCGAGGAGTTGCTACCTAATTTCTATAAACTTCGCACCGGCTTTACTACCGGATCTGCTGCCACCGCAGCGAGTGTTGCTGCATTAAAATCTTTGGTGTATGGTGGTGAGTATGACACCACGGAGATAATGCTACCCAATGGTGAACCAATAGTAATTTCCACAAAAGTTGTATCTCTGGGGGGTAATTATGCGGAGTACCTAGTGGTCAAAGATGGAGGTGATGACCCCGATATAACGCACCATATCGAGATCGTCGCAAAGGTGACATTTCTTGACGACCTCAATTCACAAATTTCAATTCGAGGAGGCGAGGGGGTAGGACGAGTCACACTACCCGGTATCGGTCTCGAAGTCGGAGAGTGCGCCATCAATCCCACGCCACGTAATATGATTCGAACAAATATCGCAAAACTTGCAAAAGATGCTGGTGTTCAGAACTCTATAGATGTCGAGATCTCAGTTCCCAAGGGTCGTGAGATTGGAGCTAAGACATTTAACCCGAGGTTGGGAATTGTTGATGGGATCTCAATTCTTGGAACATCGGGAATAGTGCAACCATTCTCGGCTGAGGCATTTTTGGAGTCAATATCACGACAAGTAGATATAGTCAAGGCTATGGGTTTCAATGTGATAGCCATAAACTCAGGGGCAATGAGCGAGCGATACATCAAAAGTTATATTTCGAACCTGCCTCCACAGTGCTATATACACTATGGAAATCTCGTAGGTGCAACTATTGAATTAGCGTCGCAACACGCCATCGAACATATATACGTCGGATGTATGATCGGTAAAGCTGTAAAACTAGCCAATGGTGCGATAGATACCCATAGTAAAAACTCCATCCTAGATCGAGATTTTATCGAGGAGCTAGCCTACGAGTCGCAATGTTCCGAGTCGACAAAAAGAGCTATTGCTGCTATCACCACCGCAAGGGAGTTATGGAGTGTTGTTCCCAGAGATGAATATAGACTTTTTGATCTAATCGCAAAACGATGCTTCGACCACTGCAAACCACTCTTTACAAATGGAGTTCTAGAATTTATGCTTATCAGCGAAACTGGAGCAGTCGAAGCTGTCGTTCGGGGGTAGTCCTTAAATTAAGGTTTCAGTTGCCAAATATTAAATTATCATCCTCCGTTAATAATTTACCCCACCAAACCTCCTCCCTAGGTGAGAGGGCTTAGTCGCTGTCGCTCCGAGATAGGTGTGAGTCCGAATTATCGAACTCACGTTAAATTAATATTTCACTTGCCAAATAAGTAGTGTAAAATAATTATTGGTGTGTTTTTGATAGTGCTATTGAAGATGAGATTTTTTGCTATTGAATTGAAAATATAGTGGTTCTACATTGAGATTTAATAGTGAAAAATATCGCTC
>JAWXSU010000134.1:0-4833 GCA_044434245.1 Rikenellaceae bacterium
ACGCTTGTATGTCGCAAAACGACGTGCAAAACCGATAGTCAACACCTCTGGCTTAAGACCCTCGATGATACGTACAATTTGGCTTGGTGAATCGAACTTAACTTGTGATGGATCCTCGTAACGGTTACGGATATGGTTGATAAGACGCTTCTTCAAACGAACACGTGCCTCCCACAAATCTGCATCTGGAATATCGTTTACTTTTTGCCAATCTGGGATATTGTATGTGTGACCTGTGAATGCATTCTCGAAATATTTAGCATACAACTTACGCATATTTGCTGCAACCCATGTTGGGAAGTGAACTCCATTTGTCACGTAGCTGATGTGCAACTCGCTCTTGAAGTATCCGGGCCACATGTAACCCAACAAATCCTTCGATACCTCTCCGTGCAACCACGACACACCATTAACCTCTTGTGAAAGGTTACATGCCAATACCGACATAGAGAATCTCTCGTTTGGATCTGCGACATTTGTCTTACCCAAACTCAAGAATTGCTCCCATGAGATTCCCAAACTATTACCAAAGTTTGGCATATATTGACGAATCATTGACTCTGGGAATGCATCGTGACCTGCTGGTACTGGAGTGTGTGTAGTGAAGAGTGACGACGAACGCACAACCTCAACAGCTTGATTAAAACTCAAATTATCTTTGGTGATAAGTTGGCGCATACGCTCTAGTCCGATAAACGCCGCGTGACCCTCATTGCAGTGGTATACTTGCTTTTGAATACCCATAGCCTCCAAAGCACGGATACCTCCCAAACCAAGTACCATCTCTTGCTTTAGACGATTCTCCCAATCTCCACCATACAAGTGGTGAGTGATATTTCTATCCTCTGGTAGGTTCATGTCTGTGTCTGTATCAAGCAAATATAAGCTAACACGTCCTACTGGACACTTCCACACGTGAGCATAAACCGTACGTCCTGGCAACGCAACGCTTACTGTTACCCAGTTACCCTCCTCGTCACGAACCGGTGCGATAGGCAACTTTTGGAAATCCTGAGCCTCATACGAAGCCTCTTGAGCTCCTTGAGCAGATAGCTTTTGAGTGAAATATCCGTAACGATACAACAAACCCACAGCTGCCATCGGTACATTACGATCCGAAGCCTCCTTAATGTAGTCTCCTGCCAAGATACCCAAACCTCCAGAGTAGATCTTTAGCGACGAATGCAAACCAAACTCCATTGAGAAGTATGCAACGTTTGGCATTTGTGGCTCTGGCTCCTCTGCCATATACTCTTGGAACTCTGCATATACAGTATCCATGTTTGCAAGGAACTTCTTATCCTTCTCCAACTCTTGAACTCTCGCCAATGACAAATTGTCAAGAAGTGCAATAGGGTTTCCTGACAATGAAGCCCAAAGCTCCTTATCAATACTCTCAAAAAGGTTGCGTGCCTCTACATTCCAGCACCACCATAGGTTGCGCGATAATTCCTCCAGTGCGTGCAGACGCTCTGGGAAACTCTTCTCGACCATTAGTCGAGTCCAATTTGGTTGTTCTATAGCCATTGTTTGTCCTGTTAGGCCCACGTATTCGTCATCCGAATGTAACTTTTGTTGACTTTGCGTAGAGCCGATTCTATTTAATGATTTACTTATTGCAGTACTATAAGTCTGCTTATATTGTTCGAATAAATTTTTCCATAACGCTGTTGCTGCGATCTGCGATGCTGATTTTGCGCAAACATTAAGTTCCGCCTTTGTCATCTTCGAGTACTCTAACATTGCTCCTGCTAGTGCACTTATAACCTCTCCATCATTGTAATCGTCACGAGCGATAACCTTTACTCCTCCTTGATTATCCTCCTCGGCTACCCACAATCCGAAGCCTGCGAGAGTTGTCGTGATTGTTGGAACAGAGAATGCTGCCGACTCCAACGGTGTGTAACCCCATGGCTCGTAGTACGATGCATAGACCGTAACATCCATTCCCACCAAAACCTCGTAGTAATCTAGATTAAAGATTCCATCTTGACCCTTAAGATATGCTGGCACAAATACCAACTTGATCTTTGAATCCACTTGATCGAACCCTGCGCCTGAAATTGCGTTGAGTGTTTGATCCCACTGTGGGTTATCTATATAGTGTGTGATATTTCTACTTTGGTTTGGATCGATTCCCATATTAGGATCCTTAAGGCACGCTTGAAGATCCTTTCGTGCACCCTTCTCCCCTGCTGGCACTGTGATATAGACCAAGATATCACGATCCAACATTGGATCTGCCGCCATCGCCTTCAACGACTCGATAAAGATATCAATACCCTTGTTTCGGAACTCATAGCGACCGCTCGTACCTATAATTAATGGCTCCTTTTTATATTTGAAACCCATAAGAGTTTCCGCCACAGAGATCATCTTCTCACGTGCGATCTTTCGTTTCTCGGTAGCCTCCTTGCCCTTCCATACGATGTCATCTTCGAAACCATTAGGTGTTACAACATCCACCTCACGACTAAGCAACGCTCGACACTCTGCGGCTGTGATATCACTCACCGTAGCAAAAGCGTCGTAGTTATGTGCCGCCGCCTTCTCTACTGAGTGGCGTGCCACGACATTGAAACGGTGTGCTAATTCATCTGAATTGAAGTTGTTAAGCTCATTGTACAGCGGCAAACTATTACCCGCAATACAACGCCCCATAACAGTAGCGTGAGTCGAGAATACTGTTACGATCTTTGGATCATGAATTTTAAGGTACAAACCTCCCGACGCTGTCATCCACTCATGGAAGTGTGCCACAACCTTGTTGCTAACCGGGCAATGGAACTTCGCAAATGAAGATATTACAATTCCTGCGGCGTATCCAAAGAGCACCGACTCCACATAATCCAAGCGACCCGTAATAGAGTCTACACCATAACTCTCCCACAACTCCGCTAGAACTTTATCTTTTTTAGGGAATAGACATGTAAAATCGATAAGAATAGCGATTGGTCGCCCAACGATTTTCCAATATCCTACTCTGACTCTAAGTCCACGGCTACGCATGTACATTCGCCATGACTTATACAGCTCGCTATCCTCTTCAAACTCTGGATGGTCGCCATATCTGGCGAAATCTGGTCCTACAACGACATACTTACCCTCACCAATAGTGCGAGATACTGTCAATGCTTTTGTCGCTATAACGGTGTGTATTCCTCCGACTTTGTTACACACCTCCCAACTAACTTCAAATAGATAGTCTGGGCTATATTGAATATCACTCATAAATTACAATTAAATTAAAATTTTATGAATGACCCGTAAAAAGTAGCCTCCTTGATTGCTTAGGGTGTTACTGTTTATGACTCACTCATTACCACCACCCTTGCCACTACGTTTATTGCGAATTGGGAACTTCCCGTGGCAAAGGTACAACAAATATTTAAATCACAATAGCTTTTTTTAAATTTTCTTACTAAATATTTACATAAAATTAACACTTATTCAAATAATGACTCAATAATCATATCGCTAACCATAAAATATTGAGGCAAAATATACAATCTCCCTCCTACATTTTGCAACTCACCACTCTCGATCCACCCCCTCGCCGAGAGCAACAACCGAGAAAGAGCATCTTCGCCAAACTCCTCACCGAACTTATTTAGGTCAACACCCTCCGCACATCGCAGTGATGTCATCACCTCCTCATTTTGTCGATCCCTCCTCGACAACCTCTCACTTTGGTAACGACTCTCTCCCCCCGCCAAATAATCATCTATGGAGTTCGCCGCCCAACGTCTTACATCTCCATTAAAAGAGTGTGCTCCAGCACCTATTCCCAAATACTCCACACCCTGCCAGTATGATGAGTTGTGGCGTGAACGTCTCCCCGGCTTTGCATAGTTTGAAATTTCGTAGTGTTCATACCCCGCAGCTGTCAATGTTTCGTGCAGTATCGAATACTCCGCATCGCTCACATCCTCCTCCACCTCACGGAGTTCTCCTCGCCGAACCCTGCGACCGAAGAGTGTGTCGGGCTCAATGGTGAGATGATATGCAGCGATATGCTCCACATCTAACTCCAGAGCCACATCTATAGATCGACGAAGCAGATCCTCGCCAAAACCTTCAACTCCAAAGATCAGATCTATTGCAATATTATCAAACCCTACACGTCGAGCATTTTTCACTGCCGTTACGGCTTGTTGTGCTGTGTGGCGACGATTCATGAATTTCAACTCTGCATCATCGAAGGATTGCACACCGATACTTAGCCTATTCACTCCGGCTGCTTTAATCGCACTCAGGTATTCAAAAGAGAGGTCATCAGGGTTTGCCTCCAGCGTCACCTCCTCCAACGATGATGTGTCGTAGAGTTCACCTATGAGCAATAAAAAATCCCTCACCTGCTCACTACTAAGCAGGGAGGGAGTACCACCACCAAAATATATAGTTTTCAATTTTTTATCGCTCAAAAAGTCACGCTCTTCACGTAACTCCACCATCATAAACTCCACCACCCGCAACATCTTAGAGGTATCAACACTTCTAAAAAAATCGCAATATCCGCACACCCGGCGGCAGAATGGAATATGTAAGTATAAAGCTGACATCCCTACAAAACTAATATTTTTTGTCGAGAATACCAAATTTTAAGTGGTGTAAAATTAGAATCTGTTTAAGTTTTTCTCACTTAAACAGATTCTAAGTAGGGTAAAATAATTATTGGTGTATTTTTAAGAGTGCTATTGGAGATGAGATTTTTTGCTATTGAATTGAAAATATAGTAGGGTAAAATAATTATTGGTGTGTTTTTAAGAGTACTATTGGAGATGAGATTTTTTGCTATTGAATTGAAAATATAGTGGATCTACATTGAAATTT
>JAWXSU010000135.1:0-4829 GCA_044434245.1 Rikenellaceae bacterium
ACATCGACAACAATACCCTCCGCTACAACAGCATTAACAGATGTTTGAACTATTCCATTCTCACCTGCCACATAATAATATACAGTAACAGCCTTGATTGCCTCATCAACAACACTCTCTAGACCACCCCAGCTGATAGTTGTAACACCCTCAGTAACCGAGATTGAAGTGAGCTCTGGAATCGTGTAACTTGATGCACTATACAATACTACACCGCTCACTGTCTCCGATGACTCAGATGGTGAATCAAGTCTATTGTATGATGTTGCAAACAGAGAGTATGTTGTCTCTCCATCAACAACTGCATCCTCTACAGCGAACTCATACTCATAAGAATATGTTGTTGTTATAACCTCAGTCTCAACACCATCCTCGTCAGTTTCGGTTGTTGTTGTAGACTCCGTAGTGCACTCCAATGTGTTAATGTCAACAGATGCTGTCTTAGCTAAAGTTGCATCATCACCACTATAGTAAGAGAACTCTACGCTCTCAACGTTTGCAGCACTCTCCAAAGTCCATGCTACAGTCATTGCAGCATCTCCAGTCTCCGTAACACTTGGAACCACAACAACATCATATGGCGCAGCAACCTCACCAAGATCAATATCTTGATCCTCTGATGTTACAGTTTGCTCTCCGTTCTCCATAGCATACTCAGGATTGAACACTACTGTATATGTGAATGTTGCATATGATGCATCAAAATCAAACGTCACATCACTTGCAGTTAGAACACCGTCAACAACACTAATCGTTGGTAGGTAACCTGTTCCAGCAGCTCCATAATTAACAGTGATAGACTCAACCGAAGCATCCAACTCACCAAACGATACAGTCACCATATCGCTATCTGTCTCATTAGATACCGAAGAGGTAACAGTAGGAAGATCCTCTAGATCATAAGAAGATGCATTGTAAGGGGTGATATTGTAGATCTCTGACGCTACAGACTCCTCACCAGCCTTAGTTACTGCTGTGATATAGATTGCATACTCAGTATCAACAGTGATTGGGTTCTTAACCGACGCTGTTGTGAATGTGTATGAAGTTGTTGTTGTGATGTCGCTAATTGCAACAACATTGTCACCATAATATAGGTTCAAAGAGTATACATTAGTACTATCTTCAACCGTCCAAGATAGATTGATATATGAATCGCTTGCATCGTAACCAATCTCATCAATCGTGAGTATTGGAGCAACAGGAGCAACATTTGGAATAGTCTCGCTACTTGTCTCTGTTACAGATGCAAAATCCTCAAGTGACCCCGCTGGATAGAATGATGCGATCACATAGATTGGAGATGTTGGGTATGCATTAGTGATACCTGTGAAAGAGTAAGTCTCAGCATCCTCAGCTGTGATGTCGATCTCTACTGTGTTAAGATCCGCTGCATCGTCCGACATTTGGTACGATACCGCCAAAGCTCTACAATCCTCAACTACATCCTCTGCGTTGAATGTGAAAGATACCTCGCCATTTGCATTTACAACAGATGCAAGAGCTGGTACTGATGCCGAATATGTATCTGCAGAGTAGATAGCTACAGTATCTGCATACTCCGAAGTGTCGTCAACTAGAGACAAGAAACCTGCTGTATTTCGGTTTTGTACAGAGATCACGTAGTCACCCGCCGTAACATCCTCTACGATATATGTATTAACACCCTCTTTAAATGAAACTGCACCAGAAATCTCGATAGTCTCCGAGTTGTCACCATAGTTGATAACCACTGCTGTGATATCGTCAATCGACGACATGTTCCAAGTCACTGAGAATCTCTCATTTCCAGGAACAACACTACCAATCGTTGGAGCATATGGAGCATCGTCGATACCAAATGAACCCGACAAAACTACATGGTCGTAACCATCCGCTGGTTTCATATATGCAGTGTAAAGTATTTGGCTATTCATACCTGCACTCTCAAGAATCGTGGTTGATCCTGTAGAGATCTCTTGCTCATAAAGTTTCGTTGTGATACCATACGTGTCATAGTAGATAATGCTCACTGAATCACAATCTTCGCTAACATCGCCCCATGTAACAACAACACTGTCCGAACCATCCTCGTTCGCAATAGCAGTTTCGATCTCAGGCACAGCATAGCTCGACTTGTCATAGATCGTAACGCTATTAGTTACAGCATTCGAGTACTCTCCCGTAGTCACATCACGACTCTTAAGCGACACCGAATAGGTACCAGCAACTAGAGGTTCACCCTCATCTTGCATGATGAAAGTTGTGTTCTCTCCTGGCTCAACAATAGCGATTGTCGACACTGTGCTCTCAGGACCTACCCACAACACTTGACATCTTGTTACATTCTCGTTGGTCTCGGGAGTGTACCAAGTCAAAACAGCCTTCTCGTTTCCCGCTACGATACTTTGGACGACAGGCTCTGGCACGTAGCTACCGCCTACATCTTCTGTATCATCTTCGGAACACGCACCAAACAAAACGGCACATGCGAAAATCGCAGTCAATTTTAAAAAGTTTTTCATAGATTTATTAATTTATTAATTGGTTATTTACATTATGTTTTATTGGTTATTTACATATTACACCCCACTATACTAAAACTCACAATAACAAAAATAATAAAATTTTATTATAAAAACTATTTTTCGGCAGGAAACTCGCTCTTTTTTCTAAAAAGTTGACTTTTTGAGGGTAATGCAGGGTAAAATATAGGATTTTAACACAAAAAAAGGGAGAGATCTTTCGACCTCTCCCTCTATCCAGAAACTCCTCGTGGAGATCTCAAAAACTAACGCTTAGTTCTTTTGAATCATCGGAGTTGTTGTTCCCAAAACATATCTATAGCTTGCTGCTGCTGGAACATCTGCCTCGATTGTCTCAATAGCACTATTCATGTTATCAATGATAGTTGCATCATTAATATCGTCGTCACTATCCATCTGACACATCAACTCAGTAGCTGAAACATTATGATAGTAACCTGTTGAATTTGTAACATCTGTGTTACCAGCTGTAGTATCCTCTGTTGGGTTAGTATAGTAGTTATAACTGTAATAAGGTGTTCCAGCAGTAGTACTATCACTTGCATAACCTGCAAGATAACCATATCTACCGGATGCCATTGTGTATATACTACCGGTGTTATAACAACCTTTGAAATGTGTATATTCCCCAAAAGTACCTGCGATACCTCCAATGCAAGCAGCTTTACCCGAATCATACGAAACTATACTACCAATATTATAACATCCTACTATATAAGATGGAGCTGACTCTGTTCCGGCTGTACTAGATCCTACAACTCCTCCACAAGTACCTCCACCAGTTCCATCTAAACCACCAACAGTACCAGCATTGTAACAAGCAATAATTTTTGCCCCTGCATTACAGAATCCTACAACACCTCCAACAGTATAAGAACCCGAGAGAACCTTAGCATCCACATCATTGTAACATCCAATTACTACACCACTATTATCTCCAGCAATACCGCCCATATATGGTTTACCTGCTGCAGCAGACACATAACCCTTGTTAACGCAGTCCTGAACTGTTCCTGCATTGTTTAATCCTACAACACCACCTACATAACATGGTGAAGTAGATGTAGAAGTGTAAACATCTCCACTGTTAGTACAATCTGTGATAGATACATCAGAACTATTTATATATCCCACGATACCTCCAATATATGTATTAGAAGAGCTAACATTAGCCTCATTGTGACAATCCGACACTGTACCTGTACTTTGAATTGTTCCAGCGAAACTTCCCACATATAAGTTAGAAGATGTAATTGACGCATTATCACCAGTTATATAACATCCCGAAATTGTTCCTCCGTTACAGTTTCCAGCAACAATAGCTGCATTCTTACCTGTTGAAGAGATTACTGGATTTTCAAATGTAACATTCTTAACTGTTCCCGTAAGAACTCCGAACATCGCCTTAAACTCATTTCCATCGTCCGTAACAAGATATAGGTTACTAATTTTCTTATCATTTCCATCAAAAGTACCATCATAGCCAGAATTCCATTCAGATCCAAGTGGTGACCAATTACTCTTTCCGTCACCATACAAAGTACTTAGATCAATATCCGCCATCAACTTAGCATCTAAAGAAAGACTCTTTGATGCTCCAGAATTGTCAAGATCCTCGACAACATTAGCAAATGCCGCTAGACCTGCTGCCGTGTAGATTTCATAAGTACCATCATCTGTGACAACATAATCACCAACGAACTCAACAGTCTCACTTGTAACCGAAACTGCATCGTTACCATTAGATGGCTTGAATGTAGCAACGTATGTAAACTCTTCTGTGCCTGATACATAAGCCATTGAAGTAACAGTATTTTCAGTAACCGTTACAGTTTGGTTTGCTGTGCCCGCATATGTAACTGTTACATCTACAAGATCAGAACTTACGCTTGTCCATGTTACATTTACCGTCGAAGAATTTTCTGAGTCGATGATAGCTGTTGCCTTTGGAAGATCAGCAGTAGTATATGAACTATCATTATAAGTATCAATACTACCAGTAACCGAAGTGATTGACGCTGTTCCGCTTGCTGACTCTGTGTAGACTACAACCTTGTACTCTGCATCTGCATCCAAACCTGTGATCTCATATGTATAAGTACCCGACGCTACATCTGCACTATTAACCAAGGTCTCCGCTCCGTCCACTACAGTATACCACTCAACAACACTATTTGCAAATACAACCTCTATAGTTGAAGGCACTGTCCACGCAACATCGATATTAGATCCACTCGCATCATAACCCGTTGTCAACGAAATTGAAAGTGGTGAATCTGGTGCAGGCTCTCCTGGGATATCGAT
>JAWXSU010000136.1:0-4773 GCA_044434245.1 Rikenellaceae bacterium
CTATATTTTCAATTCAATAGCAAAAAATCTCATCTTCAATAGCACTATCAAAAACACACCAATAATTATTTTACACTACTTATTTTCAATTCAATAGCAAAAAATCTCATCTCCAATAGTACTCTTAAAAACACACCAATAATTATTTTACCCTACTTAACTAATGAAATTATTGTTAAATAAATAATTTTTATTACTTTTGCAGTGTCCGAAGGATTATTGAGCTATGGTGTAATGGTAACACATCAGATTCTGATCCTGACATTCCAGGTTCGAGCCCTGGTAGCTCAACAAAATAGGGGGCTTTAAGAAAAACTTAAACAGATTCTAATTATCCTTGAATTTAGCGCACGCTATTACGAAACTTTTTTGTCGTAAAGCGTGCGCCTTTTATTAGGTATAATGAGTTCTGAATTTATTATATGCATAGTTGAATATTTAATTCTAAATGCGTACCTTTACAGTTGCAAATAAAATTGAACGTATATGGTGAAGAAAAAACGGAGATATAAACGGAAGTTTCTGGAGTGGTTGGAGCGTAGAGTGCCTCTTGTGGCAACTCTATATTATGCCTTTGAGGGGGTGTATTATGTTGTTTCAGATTATATCTACTATCTGTGTCTTCGAGCGAAGAATAAAAATAAAGAGTATCAAACATATGTTTTCAACTCCAAAATGGGGGAGGATGGTAGATCCCAACTACTCTATTTCATGGAGAGTCGAGGTGTGAAGGGGGATAAAAGATGTTCGGTTGCTGTTGTGTACCCTTTTTGGAAGAGGTTACACAACTTCGTTAAGTTTATAGATGCAGATGTTAAGATATTCTATACGGGCGAGAATCTTAAACGTCCGAGTAAATCTTCGGCGTCGGACCATTTGTTGTCGGTCAAAACTCTCGACTTAGCTTTGGGGTTTGAACTCTTTGAAAATGATCGCTATCTGCGTTTCCCGTTGTGGTTGCAATATATGTTCGATTTTAAACGCCTTGGCTCCGAGGAGTATATCCGAACACGATGTCAAGAGTTGAGATACCCAAATGAGGGGGAGAGGCGTGTGAGATGTGCACTTGTTGCATCGCACGATAACAATGAATTTTCATCGGGTGATATTGGGGTGAGAACACACATACACCAAACATTAAGCGGAGTTGTCGAGATAGATTGCGCAGGGAGGTTTATGCACAATGATGACTCTTTGAAGCGTGATTTCGATGATAATAAGGTTAAATATCTTTCGCAATACATCTTTAATATATGTCCCGAGAATGGAAATAGTTATGGATACGTTACGGAGAAGATATTCGAATCCATCTCCGCAGGGTGCATACCGATCTATTGGGGTAGCTATAACACTCCAGAGGCGGATGTTTTGAACCACGATGCTATACTGTTTTTCAATAGGGAGAACCCTCAAATGTTGGTAGAGAAGATCAAGGAGTTGATATCAGATCCCGAGAAGATGGATGAATTTATACGCAGACCACGATTGCGAGAGGGTGCAGAGGAGGTCATAATTGCGAAATTTAATGAGTTGGAGAGTAAATTAAGGAGGATAGTTCAAAGCAAATAACTATCTTTGTGAATAATGAAATAAAAGTTAAAAAAATATTATAATGCAAAAAACAGCACTAATCACAGGTATTACAGGTCAAGATGGATCATTCTTGGCGGAGTTTTTATTGAAAAAAGGTTATGAGGTTCACGGAATCATCCGTCGCTCATCTTCTTTTAACACGGGTCGTATCGAGCACCTCTATTTAGATGAGTGGATTCGTGATATGAAAAATAAAAAACTCGTGAATCTTCACTATGGTGATATGACAGATTCAAGTTCGTTGGTACGTATTATTCAGGCGGTTCAGCCAGACGAAATTTACAACCTTGCAGCGCAATCGCACGTGAAGGTGTCATTCGATGTTCCGGAGTACACCGCAGAGTGTGATGCAGTTGGAACACTTCGTATGTTGGAGGCAGTTCGCATCCTTGGCATGGAGAAGAAGTGCCGTATCTATCAAGCATCGACTTCGGAGTTGTATGGTTTAGTTCAGGAGGTTCCTCAAAAGGAGACCACTCCATTCTACCCACGCTCACCATATGGAGTTGCAAAACAGTATGGTTTCTGGATCACGAAGAACTATCGTGAGTCTTACGATATGTATGCCGTGAATGGTATCCTTTTCAACCACGAGTCGGAGCGTCGTGGCGAGAACTTCGTGACACGTAAGATCACTTTGGCAGTGGCACGTATCGCACAAGGATATCAAGATAAGTTGTACCTGGGAAATATGGACTCTCTTCGTGATTGGGGTTACGCAAAGGATTATGTACAATGTATGTGGATGATTCTTCAGCACCCAACACCCGAAGATTTCGTAATCGCTACGGGTGAGTACCACACCGTTCGTGAGTTCACAACCTTGGCATTCAAGGAGGTTGGAATTGAGCTTCGTTGGGAAGGCGAGGGTGTAGATGAGAAGGGTATCGACGTAGCAACTGGCAAAGTGTTGGTGGCTGTAGATCCTAAGTTCTTCCGCCCTGCGGAGGTTGAGCAGCTGCTTGGAGATCCAACAAAGGCGAAGACTCTATTGGGCTGGAACCCAACGCAAACATCGTTCCCAGAGTTGGTAAAAATCATGGTTCAACACGACTTGAAGTATGTGAAGAAGTTCCATGAGCAGTTGGAGGTAAACTTGTAGAGAATGGAGACATCAGCAAAGATTTATATCGCAGGACATAGAGGAATGGTCGGTTCGGCCATTCTTCGCAACCTGCAATCAAAAGGGTACACCAACTTTATCACTCGAACTCATCGTGAATTAGATCTAACATCACAATCTGCAGTAAATGAGTTTTTCGCAACGGAGAAACCAGATTATGTATTCTTAGCAGCTGCAAAGGTGGGTGGAATAGTAGCCAATAGTACATACCCAGCGCAGTTCTTTTATGAGAACTCTATGATTCAGAATAATGTTCTTCATGCTGCATACACAACCGGTGTTAAGAAACTAATGTTCTTGGGGAGTTCTTGTATATACCCTAAACTTGCCCCTCAGCCAATGTCTGAGGATGCTCTTTTGACTGGTCTTTTGGAGCAGACAAATGAGGCTTATGCTATCGCTAAGATCTCGGGAATCAAGATGTGTGACTACTATCGTAAGCAATATGGATGTGATTTTGTGAGTGTTATGCCGACGAACCTATATGGTACGGGGGATAATTATGATCTGCAAAACTCACATGTTTTGCCTGCGCTAATTCGCAAATTTCATGAGGCAAAAGCTACCGGAGCGAAGGTTACTCTTTGGGGTTCAGGATCACCATATCGTGAGTTCTTGCACGCAGATGATATGGCGGATGCTACAATCTTTTGTATGTTCAACTACTCGGACTATGGTCACGTTAATGTCGGTTCTCAATCAGAGCTTACTATCAAGGAACTCGCCGAGATGGTAGCAGAGGTTGTCGGTTTCGAGGGCGAGATTGTTTGGGATGCAACAAAGCCAGATGGTACACCTCGTAAGTTGATGGACTCTACGAAGCTATATAACATGGGTTGGACACCATCAATCACTCTTCTAGAGGGAATTAAAAGAACCTACGAGGAGTTTAAAACTACATTATAACGATGCAAATAATTCTTTTGTCGGGAGGTTCAGGTAAACGACTTTGGCCACTATCGAATGATGCTCGCTCAAAACAGTTTTTGAGACTGCTTAAATCACCTGTGGGTGAGTATGAATCGATGGTGCAGCGTATAGCGCACCAAATCGTGGAGTCTGGTATAGAGGCTGATATCACTGTTGCAACAAGTGCCTCGCAATATGATTCTATTCTCAATCAGCTTGGCGATAGCGTAGATGTTGTCACAGAGCCCGAACGTCGAGATACATTTCCAGCGATTGCACTCTCTGCAAGTTATCTAATAAAAGAGAAAAAATGCGATTTAAACGAGGTGGTAGTTGTTATGCCTAGTGACTCATATGTTGAGGCTAGATATTTTGAGGCGATCGCAAAGATGGTAGAAATTGTTGAGTCGCACGATGTGGATATGGTCTTGATGGGGATTACACCCACAGAAGCCTCAACAAAGTTTGGATATATCGTACCCAATAAAGAGAGTGACGATATTATCACAGTAAATCGTTTCACTGAGAAACCGAACCAAACCACAGCGATGGAGTTAATCGAGCAGGGTGCGGTTTGGAATGGAGGGGTGTTTGCGTTTAAACTAAGCTATATATCTACTATAATCGACAACTATATTCAATCTGAAACATTTGAGGATATTCGTAGTCGATACTCAGAGTTCAAAAAAATCAGTTTTGATTACGAGGTTGTCGAAAAAGCGAAGTCAATAGCTCTTGTCCCATATAGTGGAGCTTGGAGCGATTTGGGTACGTGGAATAGTTTGGTTGAAAAGATCGAAACAAAGACAATCGGTAACGCTTTGGCAGCTGAAGAGTGTGAAAATACGCATGTAATAAATGAGCTAAGTATCCCTGTTGTCTGTTTAGGAACGAAGGATTTGGTTGTTGCTGCAAGCCCAGATGGAATACTTGTCAGCAGTAAAGAGGCGAGTGTAAATCTAAAGAGTTATGCCGATAAACTCGAATCTCGTCCGATGTATGAAGAGCGACGCTGGGGAACATATCGTGTTATGGGGCATGAGTATTTTGATGATGGGTACAATGCCTTAACGAAACTGTTGAGTGTGAATGCAGAGTGTAATATAAGTTATCAGTATCACAATCTGCGAGATGAGATTTGGACATTT
>JAWXSU010000137.1:0-4748 GCA_044434245.1 Rikenellaceae bacterium
AATAGCACTTTCAAAAAAACACCAATAATTATTTTACCCTACTATAGTGGTTCTACATTGAGATTTAATAGTGAAAAATATCGCTCCAAGAGTGCTATTAAAAATATGGCAATAATTGTTTTTCACTACTTAGCTCAATAATCAACCCTTTATCGAGACATCCGGCTACCAAATACACCACTTCTCTACATCCAAACTCACGATTTTATCCTTCTCCATTCTGATGCCGATATTCATTCCGGGATTAGAACTATAAGTACCAACAAACAAATCAGCACGTTCAATAATATCAACAGAAGCAAACAACTTTATTTGAGCTTGTCGTTTAAAATTCTTATCCATATGCGTAAACTGTGAATGAATATATCCTCGCTCCGACTCCCCACAAAGGGTTTCAATATGCCAATCCGGATGATCTGCACGCAACTGCTCTACAGCTGTATAATCATCCGTAAAGATAAAATAATTCTTAGTATTAGGCTCTTTTCGCTGTGCCGCCTCAACATACTTTTCCACCCCCAACAAATCAGCCTCAATGTGCTTGTCTCCCCATCTAACATGAAAACCAACATATCCACCATCAAATTTTATTCGCTCTGTATATGCATCCACTTCACGCTGTGTCTCAGCATTATAACGCCACACCAACTTATGCAAAGCTCTACAATTTTCGAGCAAACGCCCCTTGATTCCTAGCTGTGGAATCTCATATATTTCATCCAACGATTGAGCCCTAATCTTTGCAAAAAGATCGTAGGTATAATAATCAATACCCATCTTATAGGTATAGAGCTTGAATGGCAACCAACGAGTCAACCCCTTAAAGAAACCTCTCGTACCTTTTGGGCGTTGTCTGCGATTAAAAAAGTGGAGATGTTTAGATCTATACTCCTCACAGAACGGCTCAAAAAAATCGCACCATCCACCCCCAGATTCGGAACTTGCGAAGTTCGCCTTCTCGGAGTCTAATATAAACTCTATGTCATTGACCAAGCAGTAGTGATACGCCAACAACATATTGTTGTACTCCGAAAAAAATCCCGCAGAACAACCAACTCTATAAACTAATTTTTTCACAGCATCTGTTTTGTTAAGGGGAGTTCTATTTTCTCCCTGATTTTTAGGGAGAAAAGAACTCCCCTTAAATAAAATTCGGAGCTAAAAGCCACTGTTTTAACCCCGAATTCATATTATATTGACCAAGCCAATACCCCCTACTCTTATTGAATAGTTTGCATGTACTTAGTAAAATCGTCAGCCGAAATCGAGCTCTCCTTAACTGTCATCTTAGCCTTAAGAGCATCAACAACCTTGTTCTCATACAACTTCTCGTAAACCTTTTGTCCTTGTTGCTTATCCGACAAGATTTGCTTTCCGTAGTTCTCCAACATATCCTCTGGAGCTTGAGCCATTCCATATTGTGCAAGTTGCGCTTGTGCCGACGCCTTAGCCTCCGCTAGTGCCTCCTCTGGAGTTACTGTGATAGACTCAGCCTCGATAACTTGCTTTTGGATAAAGTTCCACTTAAACATTTTGATGAATTGATCGAAATCACGATCGATATCCTCTTGAGTGAAACGACCCTCATTGATAACAAGCAACCATCTCTTCAAGAACGCCTCTGGCATCTGAAGATTAGCCTTATCTTGAGCATACTTGCTTACCTCAACACCAAACAAATAATCGCTCTCACGACGCAACTCAACTGCGATTTGTGAATCAATAAATGCATCAAGCTCAGCCTCCGACGTTACATTTCCCTCTGGGAATGCCATCTTGAAGAATTCCTCATTCATCTCTGGATCAGCGAATTTGCGGATATTTGTGATCTCCAACTCGAACTCTGGGTTGATACCCTCCAACTCCGACTTATCTACACTAAGGATCGACGCACGTTGCTCATCGCTTTTGTACAACTCATTGATGTTAACTTGCATCTTTGCGCCCTTTGCCAAACCTACGAATGGAGCACGCTCCTGCTCGCTCATTGAGATCAAACCTACATAAGCATCCTCAATTTGCATATCACCATTATCCAAAGTCACAGTCAACGCCTCATCAGCTGTTACAACCTCAGTATCTGCCAAACGGCCATAACGACGAAGGTAGTTTGAACGATAATCGTTGTGAATTTGCTCGCTGATCTCGATAGTCTTGTACTCGATCTCATCTGCTGCGCTCAACTCCAAGTTATAAGCTGGAGCCTCTCCGATCTCGAATACGAACTCGAACTCTGTTCCATTATCAAAATCAAAGTCACCTTGCTCCTCAGATGGGATTACATCGCCCACGTAGTCGATACCCTCAGCCTTAAGATAGTCAAAAACACCCTTTGATGCCGCTTGGTATGATTGCTCTGCCAACACACCCTTGCCATACATCTTCTTAACTACGCCCATAGGAACGTTACCCTTACGGAATCCTGGCATATCTGCCTTGCGACGATAGTCACGTAGCATCTTCTCTACTGCCTCAGCGTAGTCGCTGCTATCCACTACAACTTTGATTAGCGAAACACCTTGTTCGCGCTGCTCTCTTACGATATTCATTTTATATGTTTAAATTTGATTATTTAAATTTAGCGCACAAAGTTAGTAATTTATTTTTTAACTTCATAATTTTAATGAGTTATTCACACCATATATTTTGTAAAGCAGATGATTATACGCATCGTTGCACACCTCGCAGATGTATTTGATGCAATATAATTTCATATTCCAACATTTTTTCCATAACTTTGTGAATATTTTTTCTTAATAAAAAAAGAGTTATGAAAACAAGGTGGTTTATATATCTACCCCTTCTTCTTTTGGTGTCGTGCATAGGAGTAAGTTCCAAACCAACTAAAGCAGCAGAGAACAGAGAGGATGTTAACGTTGTAAAGTACTACACTTTCAACGTTATAAATACATACCCACACTCAACATCTAGCTACACTCAAGGTCTACAATACATGGACTCTGTGATGTGGGAGAGCACTGGACTTGAGGGGCACTCTCGACTCATGAAGGTCGATGTAGAGAGTGGAGAGCAGGAGGTCATGGCGACGATCCTCGACACGGAGTTCGGAGAGGGGTTGACGGTGTGGGGAGATAGCGTATATATGATTACGTGGCAATCCCAAAAAGCATATATCTTCGACCGCAAAACAGGCGACATATTAGATACCAAAACCTACCACGGCGAGGGATGGGGATTAACCACCGATGGCGAAAAGTTATACATGAGTAGCGGAAACTCCAAAATCACAACACGTAACCCCGTGAGTTTCAAAAGGATCAAAGATACACCCATCACATTAAATGGTCGTCCGGTGGAGTATCTTAACGAACTAGAGTGGATAGAGGACAAGATTTGGGCAAATGTTTACACACTCAACCAGATAGTGATAATAAACCCCTCCACGGGGGTTGTAGAGGGGGTTGTAGATCTCACTGGAATTCTTCACCCCGAAGATATAACCGACAATACGGATGTACTTAACGGCATAGCGTATGACAATGAAAACAAACGAATATTTGTGACAGGAAAAAACTGGAACAAACTTTTTGAAATAGAGATAATAGAGAGGTAATGCAAAGAAGAGATATTACAAAAGAACTCAAGGAGAGAGTGTTGTTGTTGGATGGCGCATTGGGAACGATGTTCCAACAACACAAATTAAGCGAGGAGGAGTTTAGAGGCGAGGAGTTCGCATCGTGGTGCAAAGAGTTAAAAGGGTGTAACGACATCCTTTCGCTTACACGCCCCGATTTGGTTGCTCTCCTCGCTAAACAATATTTAGAGGCGGGGGCTGACATCATCACAACCAACACCTTTAATGCCAACTCTATATCACTTGTGGATTATGGATTAGAGGGTCACGCATACCAAATATCAAAGCGTTCGGCCGAAATTCTACGCCATGAAGCGGATAAATTCGAGACCGCAGATAGTCGACCAAGATTTGTCGCAGGGTCACTAGGACCGACGAACCGCACGGCATCTATGTCGGCAGATGTCTCGAACCCTGCATTGCGTGAGGTTTCGTTCGACCAACTAGTTGAGGCGTACTCAACCCAAGTTAATGGACTTCTGGATGGAGGGGCAGATGTGATTATACTCGAAACAATATTCGATACACTCAATGCCAAGGCTGCACTATACGCCATAGACAAAATCGCAGAACAGAGAGGTGAATCGATTCAAATACTTGCATCCGGCACACTCACCGATGCGAGTGGACGTACCCTCTCGGGACAAAAGATCGAGGCGTTCTACACATCATTATCTCATGCAAATTTAATCTCTATCGGTTTTAACTGCGCCTTTGGAGCTAAACAGATGATGCCGTATATGGAGGAGTTGTCCGAGATGGTGGGGTGCTACACTTCGGCATACCCTAATGCTGGACTCCCCAATATCATGGGTGGGTATGACGAAACTCCAGAGATGTTTCTATCCGACATTGAAGAGTATCTTAGTCGAGGTTTAGTAAATATTATTGGAGGATGTTGTGGCACAACTCCAGAGCATATAAAGCTACTCGCAGGTGTGATAAACAAATATCCACCCCGAAAAATTCCACAAAATCAACATATCACAACCCTTAGCGGATTGGAGGCTTTGAGGATCACCCCCGAGGCTAATTTCATAAATATTGGTGAGAGAAGCAACGTAGCAGGTTCCGCCAAATTCGCAAGACTTATTCGTGAGGGAGCCTACGAGGAGGCTCTATCGGTAGTGCGTGCAGGTCGATGCGGGGGCAC
>JAWXSU010000138.1:0-4667 GCA_044434245.1 Rikenellaceae bacterium
TAACAGACAAAAGATAGATTGTAAAATAATAATATAAGAGAATGAATAAAAATTCTATTGGAGCAATAGCTATCATAGTTCTACTTTTTGGAGCTTTTATCTTTATTAACCATAAATCTAATGTTCGCTACCAAGCAGAGTTGGCGGCCTACGAAGAGCGAATGTCAGTTTTGGAGGCGGAACGTGCCGAGAGAGAGTCGGCAGAGGCTCTCTTGATGGGAGAGCTCGTAGAGGGGGTAGCAGACTCAACTTCAGTAGCTCTTCAGAAGGCGAAGAGTGTCATGATGATTGGAGAGTCACTCACGGAGGCTAAGATTGCGAAGGGAGAGGTTGTAACACTTCAAAATGATCTTCTAACTATCGAACTTTCGACTAAGGGAGCTCAACCTAAGAGCGTAACACTCAAAGATTTCACCAAATATGCACCTAAGGGTGAGCGCACGGAGCTAATCGAGATGTTTGACCCATCGTCGGCGAAGATGGATATGTCGTTTTATATCCGCAATGGTCTCAACAACGTGAAGGTCAACACCTCGGAGTATACCTTTGCAGCAGGGAGAGTAGAGAAGATCGAGGGGGCACAGCGTCAAAGTTTCGTTTTGGATTTTGGCGAGGGTGCTTCGTTGGAGTATATATATACGCTTTACAACTCTGAAGATGAGAGCCGTAGCTATATGTTGGACTTCGATGTGAAGTTCCACAACATGACACCAATCATGGCGAACCAAACAGCTATTGCTATTGATTGGCAGAATAAAACCTACCAAAACGAGAGAGGTTTCACCAACGAGAATACATACACCACACTCTCGTACCATTTTGAAGATGAGCGTGGTATCAGCGAGTTGGGAGTGAGCACGGAGGATAAAAGCAAAAATATTACGGGCAAGATCAACTGGGTAGCGTTCAAGCAACAGTTCTTCACATCGGCATTTGTCGCACCATCGTTGTTCTCGACAGCAGATGTGGCATACTCAACAGCAGAGGAGGGTTCGGGCTATATGAAGTCATTCTCGTCGCAGATGACAGTACCTTACACGACTACAATTGAGGAGTTTAACTTCGCTCTATATTATGGACCAAACCAATACTACACACTCAAAGGAACCGAGGATTTAGGTTATGGTGATCTCCGCATGCAGGAGCTCGTACCTCTAGGATGGGGAATCTTTGGTTGGGTAAATAAATTCTTCACAATCCCGGTTTTCGACTTCTTAAGAGAGCATATCCACAGCTTTGGTATCATAATATTGATCCTTGCGGTGTTAGTGAAGTTGATAATCTCGCCAATGACATACAACAGCTATGTCTCGATGGCAAAGATGCGAGTTCTAAAACCTGAGGTTGACCAAATCACAGCGAAATACCCCAACCAAGATGATGCAATGAAGCGTCAACAAGCGACTATGGAGCTCTACAAAAAGGTGGGAGTCAACCCTATGGGTGGATGTTTGCCGATGTTGATTCAGATGCCAATCATCATTGCGATGTTCCGTTTCTTCCCCGCCTCGATCGAACTTAGGGATCAATCGTTCTTGTGGGCACACGATTTGTCGTCGTATGATAGTGTGTTGCAGTTGCCATTCAACATCCCATTCTATGGGGATCACGTGAGTCTATTTGCGCTGTTGATGGCAGTTGTGATGTTCTTCTACTCGAAGATCAACTACGAGCAGAGTGCATCGTCACAACCTCAAATGGCGGGAATGAAGTTTATGATGGTCTATATGATGCCGGTTATGATGTTGTTGTGGTTCAATAGCTACTCAAGTGGATTGTGCTACTACTACTTCTTGGCTAACCTTCTAACCATTGCACAGACACTTATCATCCGCCGTATGGTGGATGACGATAAGATCCACGCAATCCTCAAAGCTAATGCTGCGAAGAAGAAAAATTCAAAAAAATCGAAGTTCCAACAACGCTATGAGGCGATGATGGCGGAGGCTCAAGCGCAACAAAACAATAAAAAGAGATAAAAAAATATATTTATGACACAAGAAGAGTTATTCAAAAAACTTATTGCTCACTGCAAAGAGTATGGATTTGTATTTCCATCGTCAGAGATCTATGATGGTTTGGGCGCAGTGTATGATTATGGACAAAATGGAGTTGAGCTAAAGAACAATATCAAGAAATATTGGTGGGATTCGATGGTTAAATTGCACGAGAATATCGTGGGATTGGATGCTGCAATCTTCATGCACCCACGTACTTGGGAGGCATCAGGTCACGTCGGAGCTTTCAACGACCCACTCATCGACAACAAAGATTCAAAGAAGAGATATCGTGCCGATGTCCTTGTAGAGGAGTGGTTGGCAAAGCAAGATGATAAGATCCAAAAGGAGGTTGATAAGGCTCGCAAGCGTTTCAAAGAGTCTTTCGATGAGGAGCAATTCCGTGCGACGTCGCCTCGTGTTTTGGAGATCGCAGCTAAGCGTGACGCTCAACACAAGCGTTTTGCAGATGCGCTCAACGCAAATGATTTTGAGGAGGTGCGCCAAATAATCTTGGATTGCGAGATCGTATGCCCTATCTCGGGAACACGCAACTGGACAGATGTTCGTCAATTCAACTTGATGTTCTCGACACAGATGGGTGCTACATCGGAGGGTGCAAATACAATTTACTTGCGTCCCGAGACGGCACAAGGTATCTTTGTTAACTTCTTGAATGTTCAAAAGACAGGTCGTATGAAATTGCCTTTCGGAATCGCACAGATCGGTAAGGCATTTAGAAATGAGATCGTTGCACGTCAATTTATCTTCCGCATGAGAGAGTTCGAGCAGATGGAGATGCAGTTCTTCGTTCGCCCGGGAGAGGAGATGAAGTGGTGGAATGAGTGGAAGACAACACGTATGGCATGGCACAGAGCTTTGGGCTTTGGAGATGCTAACTATCGCTATCACGACCACGATAAATTGGCACACTACGCAAATGCAGCGGCAGATATTGAGTATAACTTCCCATTTGGTTTCAAAGAGGTGGAGGGTATTCACTCACGCACGGATTTTGACTTGGGTAGCCACCAAAAATTCTCGGGCAAGAAGATTCAATACTACGATCCTGAGACGCAGGAGAGTTATGTGCCTTATGTTGTGGAGACTTCGATCGGTGTCGACCGTATGTTCTTGCAGGTGATGTCTGCATCGTACAAGGAGGAGGCATTGGAGGGAGGTGACACACGTGTAGTGTTGAGTTTGCCACCATCATTGGCTCCAACAAAAGTTGCGGTTATGCCTCTAGTCAAAAAGGATGGGTTGCCAGAGATCGCACGCACGATTATCGACTCGCTTAAATTTGACCACGTTGTGGCGTATGACGAGAAGGATTCTATCGGTAAGCGTTACCGTCGTCAAGATGCTGTTGGTACACCATTCTGCGTTACGGTGGATCACCAAACAGCTGAGGATGGAACAGTTACATTGCGTCACCGAGACACTATGTCGCAAGAGCGTGTGGCGATAGCTGACTTGGGTGCGATAGTAAATGAGGCGGTATCTATGCGTCCTCTATTTGCTAAGATCAAGGAGTAGTAGATCTTGGGACGAATTCTCGCAATAGACTATGGAGTGAAACGTACGGGGGTTGCAGTGAGTGACCCCCTACAACTCATAGCTGGAGGATTAGATACACTCGATACCAAACAACTCGAAAAATGGATTGTTGAGTATTGTGCCACAAATGATGTCACGACAATCGTCGTTGGAATGCCTCGCCACACAACAAGTGGAGAACCTGCACAGACGTGGAAGTATATTGAGCCTCTGGTTCAGAGACTTAAGCGTGCACATCCCGCCATCGAAGTGACACTCTATGACGAACGATACACCTCGGTGTTAGCTCATAGGACAATGTTGGAGAGTGGTATCGGAAAGATGGCTCGTCGCAACAAAGCGTTAGTAGATAAGATCTCGGCAACCATAATTTTACAAAGCTATATGGAGTCGAGAGAGTTTAAAATAAAGTAATATCATGATTTATCCAATAGTAATTTACGGCTCACCCGTGCTACGCAAAGAGTCGGAGGATATAGGTAGTGACTACCCCGAGTTACCCAAACTCATCGAGGATATGCGTGCTACGCTCGAAGTATGTGAGGGAGTAGGTCTCGCAGCACCACAGATAGGCAAGAATATCCGCCTTTTTATCGTGGATTGTACACCATGGGGGGATAAGAATCCCGAACTTGCGGAGTATAGAAGGGTGTTTATAAATGCCGAAATATACGAAGAGTCGGATGAGACGGATACCTTCGAAGAGGGGTGTCTTTCGCTTCCGGGGATTCACGAAAATGTTCGCCGCCCAGTGGCTATACGCATGCGATTTATGGATGAAAATTTTGTGGAGCACGACGAAGAGTTTACGGGACTCCCTGCACGTGTCATTCAACACGAATATGACCATATTGATGGAATGGTATTCACCGACCATCTCGCACCTATCAAACGTAACATGCTGAAAAACAAGCTCACAAATATGGCAAAAGGTAAATATCGTTGCGCATATAAATGTAAGTAAGTAGTGCAAAATAATTATTGTCATATTTTAGTAATGTGGTCAAAAATGGTTGGTTTTCGCATTGAAAATTATCGTATTTTTGCATAGTAAAGCTGAAGAGGAAACAAGCTCTGCTGGGGAGCAACTTGTCAGAAATAGGCTTTATG
>JAWXSU010000139.1:0-4626 GCA_044434245.1 Rikenellaceae bacterium
AATAGATTTAAAGTTTCCATATCCTACTTGTGCTATTTTTCTTGCAAATCTGTGTTGCGTGAACGATGCCACCAGATGATACATCCAGTGATGATAAGTGCCATAGGTGGGAACAACATAAGTCCGTTGTTGGCATAAAATCCTCCATTAGAGGCGTACCATGACTCAGGGATAATTTGGTAACCCAAAAGCGCACCTGAACCAAACAACTCTCTAAAAAATGCAATCGCCACCAACACTGCACCATAACCAAGTCCATTACCGATACCATCAAGGAATGCCGCCCAAGGTTTGTTACCCAAAGCAAATGCCTCGACACGACCCATGATAATACAGTTGGTGATAATTAGACCCACATAGACCGACAACTGCTTAGACACGTCATATACAAACGCCTTCAACACTTGATCCACCAAGATTACCAACGCCGCAATTACAACCAACTGAACGATGATACGAATACGTGATGGAATACCATTACGCAACAACGACATCACAAGGTTAGCGAACGCTGTAACCACAATTACCGATAGCGACATTACAATCGCTGGTTTAAGCTGTACGGTAACCGCCAAAGCTGAACATATACCCAAAATCTGAACGATTACCGGGTTGTTACCACTTAGAGGGCTCGTTAAGCTCTTCATATTTTTAGCCGAAAACAAGGGCTCTTTCTCTGTATTACTCATCGCTTTTCTCGTTTACGTTATTACAACACTCTGTTGACTTTGCGGGTGCTGATGCTGCTCGCTTGGCATTAAAGAAGGGAACATACATACCCAAACTCTCGCTAAACATTGCATTTACACCATCTCCCGTCTTTGTACCTCCGGTGATACCATCTACCTCGTGTGCAGCTGAAGGACTACCTGCCTTGACGCCACCCTTAACAAGTGTGATAGATACGAATTTATCTCCTTCGAAGATGCTCTTTCCGATATATTGATCTTGGTGTTTTGCTGTTGCAATCTCTGCTCCTAGACCTGGTGTCTCACTTGCGTGATCCATTACAATACCTGAAATAGTGCTCATGTCACCTTGAAGAGCAACATAACCCCAAACTGGTCCCCAAAGACCTGTTCCGGTTACTGGAAGTACTACACGACCATCCTTAGCCTCGAATACTGGAAGTTGACCCGATGCGAAAGTTGCCGTAAGGTCTGATAGCATATCAATAACAGCTTTACCATCAACACCTGCAACCTTTTGACCTTTTGAATCTACAGCATAAGCCTCCACGAAATCATCATAGTTCTCTTCGGCTGCACCCAACGATACTAGAATCGCCTGCTTCTTCTCGTTGAGAATATTCGCTTGTTGCAAATCTTTAAGCGACAATGCTACAAATGCCAATGCCAACGCTACAACTACAACCATCACAGTTGAGTAGGTAAGGATATATGCATTACTATTCTTATCACTCAAGAACCCCTTTGGCTTAACTGCCTCAAAAGATGAAGCAGGTTGCTTACATACAGGACAAACCTCTGGAAGGCTATCCCCTTTGTGAACGTATCCACAAATTTTACATACATATGACTTTGCCATTGCTTACTCAGTTTTTACAGTTTTGATACGCTTGTTTCTGCGTGCGATATTTGCCTCGACAACGTAGTAATCTACGAGTGGAGCCAACGCATTCATGAAGAGAATCGAAAGCATCATTCCTTCTGGATATGCTGGGTTAATAACACGAATCAAGATTGCTATCGCTCCGGTCATAAATCCTACAATATATTTACCTACGTTTGTCTGCGCAGAGGTCACAGGGTCGGTAGCCATAAATACAGCTCCAAAAGCAAAACCTCCAACTACGAAGTGCTCACACATTGTTGTTTGCATATATACTGAATCTCCACCAAACGTGTTGAATACTAGTACCATTACACCTCCTCCAACAAATACGCTCAACATAGTTCTCCAAGATCCGATACCTGTGAACAACAAAATTGCAGCACCTATTAATATAGCAGCAGTTGAAGTCTCACCAAAAGATCCTGGAATGAATCCCAAGAATGCATCCATCGTTGAGTATGAACGCTCTGCTACAGGCGTGTTGTTAACGAGTTGCTCCAAAGCGGTAGCTCCTGTGTATGAATCAACCACCTCGCCAGCCTTGACTGCTTTACCCATGCCATCAACCCATACCTCAGCACCTGACATATATGGAGTATACGCAAAGAATGCAAATGCACGAGCCAAAAGTGCAGGGTTGAAGATATTCATACCCGTACCGCCAAATACCTCCTTACCGAAGATCACCGCAAATGCAGTAGCCAAAGCGACCATCCAAAGTGGAATATCAATAGGCATAACCATCGGAATCAAGAGTCCCGTAACGAAGAATCCCTCACTTACCTCATGTCCACGCAACTGAGCAAACAAAATCTCAAGACCAAGACCCACACCATACGATACGATAATCATAGGCAAGATAGCCAATAGTCCGGTGAAAACATTCTCTACGAAAGATGTCTCGATACCCAACATCAATGCATTTTGGAGTCCCGTATTGTAGAGTCCAAACAAGAATGCTGGCATGAGCGAAATGAATACAAAGATCATTGTACGCTTCGTGTCAATAGAGTCACGGATATGCGCACCCTTAACTGTCGTTGTATTTGGAACAAACAAAAGAGTCTCGATTGAGTCGAAGAATGACTCCAACACCTCGAACTTACCTCCCTTTACGAAGTTTGGCTTGATGTTATCTACAAATTTTCTAAGTCCTTTCATCTCTTAAGCCTCCTTTATCATATAGTTAATACCATCACGAATAATCTGCTGCATATCGGTCTTTGATGGGTCAACGAACTCACACAGTGCGAAATCCTCCTCCACAACCTCATATATTCCGAGATTCTCCATCTTATCAATATCTCTAGCAATAACCGCCTTCAATAGGTGCATTGGGTAGATATCCATTGGCAAATACTTCTCGTAAAGTCCAGTAACGACAAATGGACGACGTCCACCATTTACGTTAGTATCCAAACGATAGCTCTTCTTGGGGCACAACCACGAGAAGTAGGTCTTAGAAACCGAGAACTTCTTAAAACGTGGCATTAACCAACCCATGAACTCATATTTATCACCCTCTGGAATCAATGTTAATTGATTAGCATAGAAAGCGATAAATCCATCGGCAGCACTCTTTACTCCTGTCAATACATTGCCCGAGATGTAGCGAATTGAGTCACCCTCAGCTTGATCTTTAACATTAGAAGCTGTGATAGAAACGATAGGTGCACCATTCACGATTTGGTAATAATAAGGATTCTTTACTTCGCTACCCGTAAGTGCGATGATCTTAGTCATGTCGACTTTACCAGTTGCAAATAGGCGACCCACGATTGCTAGATCTTGGATGTTGATAGTCCACACTAGATCTCCCTTAGAGATTGGATCTACGTGGTGAATCTGAACACCTACATTTCCTGCAGGGTGCTTACCACTAAAAGATGTGAACTCAACGCCCTTCATTGCACTCAATGTACTTTGCTCTTTGGCGTTAAGTCCAAAATGAACTTTGCCCGACGTGAGCGACTGCAACACCTCGATACCCTTTTGGATGTTTGCACTCTCGGCAGCCAACACGAAGTTGTAGTCTGGAGCAAGAGGTGCAGAATCAAAGGTCGAGACGAAGATCGACTTTGGTGTTTGTGATGGGTCGGCAATGATGCCATAAGGACGTTGGATGATGAGTGACCACAATCCTGAGGTCAACAACAACTCAACAACCTCGTCACGAGTCGCTTTTGATGGGTCTACTTTCGTAAACTCCTTGTAGGTTTGAGTAGCATCTGCATCTACCACAACGTTGAGAATCTTTCGTTTCTCACCACGGTTGATAGCTGACACAGTACCACTTACGGGAGAGGTGAAGATAACGCGCTCATTGTACTTGCTGTAAAATAGCGGTGATCCAGCCTCAACCTTATCGCCTACCTTAACCAAAAGCTTGGGGGTGATCCCTTCAAAATCGAGTGGAGAGAGAGCGTACTGAGTTGCCAAAGGTAACTTTTGCAACTTTTGCTCTGCCGCACCATCGAGTTTGATGTCGAGACCCTTACGTAATGGAATGTTTTTCGACATGGTTAATGTAATTATAAATGTGTTTGAATTTGTTTAAACTCTTGTGTGAATTCTTTAACAGAATACAACGCCACGAAGTTACAACTTTTTTTCTTTTCTGGATTAAACTTTGCTATATTATTTTTAAAATTTCTTGAAAAATCTTACTTTTGTGGTCGAATTAATAGCTATGAAGAGTCCAACAATAGATATACACACGCATAAAATGTGTGAAAACGCCACTACCATATCCTCCCGAGGCATCCATCCTTGGTGTGCCGGGAGAGAAAACTTTGGCATCTCATTCTCTGATTTTGAGGGGTTCGATGCAATAGGTGAAATAGGGCTGGATTACTGTTGTTCGACACCTATAGATATACAACAATCTCTATTCGAAAAACAGCTTAAAATCGCTGAACTCATGGGTAAAATAGTCGTTATACACTGCGTAAAGGCTTATAATGAGACCCTTAACACACTGAAACATTACTCATTAAGATATTTTAAATCTCTAACTTTATCTAAAAAGTCTTTATCTTGAAGATAAGGGTA
>JAWXSU010000140.1:0-4624 GCA_044434245.1 Rikenellaceae bacterium
TATAATTGCTTTCGAGAGATGTTGCTTTGATTTTCGCTCTTTTGCATAAGGTACATAGCGGTGTTAATGTAACGTAGTGCAAAAGAGCGAAAATCAAAGCAAAATAGCGCATAGCATTTTTAAACAGAAAAATTTAGACAGATTCTTATAATTCGGAAATTTTATGTAAGTTTGTGTCGTTTGTGAAATTATCGATTTATGTATATGCAAAAATATGCGAAAAGTATTATCGCTAACGCAAAGTTGCCAACAACTATAAATTTCCAATAATGCAAAAAAGACACAAGGATAACAAGCTATATTTCAACGAATCTGCTACATCTTCTAGAAAGTACTATGTTGATTATATTATGCAATATAAGCACATTGACGCATCAACTAGAGTTTTTGAAATAGGATGTGGGCTAGGTGGAAATCTGCTTCCTTTGCTAGAAAACGGATGTTACGTATATGGTGTAGATCTTTCGATAGATAAGATTGAGGCGGCAAAGGAGATGTATGATAATAATAGGTGTAACTGCAAATTCGAGGCATGCGACTTTTTTATTACCCCGAATCCAACAGAAGATGAGAAATTTGATATAATCATAATCCATGATGTCATTGAACACATTTCAGACAAAACAAAATTTTTATCTAGAGCCCTAGATTTTCTGAAGAGCGATGGGATAATATTTTGGGCATTCCCGGCTTGGCAAATGCCATTCGGTGGACATCAACAGATATGTCGTAGTTGGTTGTGCTCACACACTCCATTTGTACATCTTCTCCCAAAGTTTGCATACGAAGGGTTATTGAAAATGTGTGGTGAATCCAACGAGGTTATTGCGGAGCTGCTCGATATTAAAGAGTGTGGTGTGTCGGTTGAGAGGTTTGAAAATCTATGCGAATCAGAGAATCTTGAGATTTTAGATCGAACCCTTTGGTTTATAAACCCCCACTACGAGCAGAAATTCAAGCTCAAGCCTCGAAGGTTGTGGAGTGGTATTACGCATATTCGACACATACGCAATCTATTCACAACGTCGTGTTTTTACATCACAAAGCACAACTGATTAAGATATGACATAAAACTATAATGCCCCCTATGTGCAGAGCCTATTGCGCACATAGAGGGCATAAGTATGTTTACTGACATTTATAGTTATCCTACGGGTAGGGCAATTTATAATCCGAACTCCGTCTTAATCATATCTACAGCGTCGAGTCTCTCCCATCCGAAGAATTCAATCTCTCGCTCACACGCCACGCCATTCACGTAGAGTTTCTCTGTGCGGGTGTATGGTCTATTTCCGAAGTGTCCGTAAGATGCTGTAGCTTCGAATATTGGGTTGTTTAGTCCGAACTTCTTGACAATAGCTGCTGGACGAAGATCAAAGAGACGAGCTATGCGCTCTGCGATCTCTCCCTCGCTAATAGATAGTTTGTTGCTGCCATATGTTGTGACATATACCGAAAGAGGTTGAGCGATACCAATAGCGTAACTTAGCTGCACGAGCACCTCCTCTGCAATTCCCGCTGCAACCATATTCTTTGCGATGTAACGTGCTGCATAGGCTGCCGAACGGTCAACTTTAGATGAGTCTTTGCCCGAAAATGCGCCACCACCGTGAGCTCCACGACCACCATACGTATCGACAATGATCTTGCGACCCGTAAGACCTGTATCTCCATGAGGACCTCCGATCACGAATTTTCCTGTGGGGTTAACATGAAGGATATACTCCTCACCAATAAGCTCTGCGAGTTTGTCGCCGGCACGCTCCAAGCGAGCTTTAACACGAGGAATCAATATCTCCTTCACGTCGCTTTTAATCTTAGCTTGCATCTGCTCTTCGGCCTGCTGTTCGGTGACACCCTCACTTGGCATGATGAATTCATCGTGTTGAGTCGACACAACTATCGTGTGAACTCGTTGTGCTTTGCGGTCGTCACCATACTCGATTGTGACTTGGCTTTTAGAGTCGGGGCGTAGGTATGTCATAACTTCACCTTCACGGCGAATATCAGCCAACTCTTTGAGTATCACATGCGAAAGAATAAGTGTTGCAGGCATCAACTCACGTGTTTCGGTAGATGCATATCCAAACATAATCCCCTGGTCTCCAGCACCTTGCTCTGCCTCCTCTTGGCGAACTACACCTTGGTTGATGTCGGATGATTGTTCATGTATGGCCGATAATATTCCGCACGAATTGCCATCAAATTGATACTCACTTTTGTTGTATCCGATCTTGTTAATTACGCCACGAGCGACACTTTGAACATCGACATACGCCTCAGAGCGCACCTCACCCGACACGACAACAAGTCCTGTGGTGCATAGTGTTTCGCAAGCGACCTTTGAGTTTGAGTCATGACGCAAAAATTCATCGAGAATAGCGTCTGAAATTTGATCTGAAACTTTATCTGGGTGCCCCTCCGACACAGACTCAGATGTAAATAGAAATCCCATTTTATACCTTTTTAAATAGTTATTAATTCAAAAGGAAAGAGGGCTAATTGACGGGCATAAATAAAATAAAGCTGTTTTAGCAATTTTTTATTGTGGTTGCAATCAGTCCAAATCTTTCCACATCAGCACGCCCAAGTGAGCAATGCGACCGCAAAGATACGATTATTTTTTAGATAAACGTTAAGAATTTGCTTAAATTTTTCTCACATATTTTGCTAAGGGTCTGTCACCTCACTTTTCTCTCTTTTTGCATTACGCCTGCATAGGCACAACTATGCGCCTTATGCAAAGAGAGAAAATCAAAGCAACATCTCACTTGGCAAATTTAGCGAAAAAACTTAAACAGATTCTAAATGGCTAAAAATTGTTGGCATAAAATTCGTAAATCGCTATTAAATTTTTATCTTTGTGAGTTGTAAGGAAGAAAATAAAACGTATATATGGATATTTTATCAAGTTTAATTAAACTAATGTTTGGCTCTAAAGCCGACAAAGATCGCAAAGAGATTGAGCCATACGTGGCGAGTATTAAGGCGATTTATCCCGCAGTCGCTGCATTATCGAATGACGAACTGCGTGGTCGAAGTGCTGCACTTAAAAAATCTATTGCCGATTATATCGCTCAAGATGAGGCTCGTATTGTTGAGCTAAAGTCTCGATTGGAGCTTCACGATATATCGCTTTCGGAGAAGGAGCAAATATCAAAAGAGGTGGAGTCTATCACCAAAAAGATAGATGAAAAAATCGAGGAGAAGTTAGATGAGATCCTCCCCGAAGCGTTTGCCATCATGAAGGATACAGCACGTCGATTCTCGGAGAATGAGACAGTGGTGGTTACAGCAAATGATTTTGACCGAGATCTAGCGGCAGAAAAGGATTTTGTGACAATCGAAGGCGACATGGCGACATATGCTACACACTGGATTGCTGGTGGCAATGACTTGAAGTGGGAGATGACGCACTATGATGTGCAGCTATTTGGTGGTGTTGTACTTCATAAAGGAAAGATTGCAGAGATGGCAACAGGAGAGGGTAAAACTCTTGTTGCGACACTCCCTGTGTTCTTGAATGCGTTGGCTGGTAAGGGTGTGCACCTTGTCACGGTGAATGACTATCTCGCTAAACGTGACTCGGAGTGGATGGGACCAATATATCAATTCCATGGTTTGTCGGTGGATTGTATCGACAAGCATAAGCCAAACTCTCAGGAGCGACGTAATGCCTATGGTGCTGATATCACATTTGGTACAAACAATGAGTATGGTTTCGACTACCTGCGTGACAATATGGCGACATCACCAAAGGATTTGGTGCAACGTAAACACCACTTTGCCATTGTCGATGAGGTCGATTCGGTGTTGATTGATGATGCACGTACGCCACTTATCATTTCGGGACCTGTACCTCGTGGTGACGATCAAATGTTCGAGCAATATCGTCCAGCTATTGAGAACCTTTTTAATTTGCAAAAAGGGATGGTTACGACACTGTTAGCTGAGGCTAAAGGGTTGATTTCTAGTCAGAAGAATGATGAGGGTGGCGTGAAGTTGTATCGTGCTCATAAGGGTCTCCCTAAATACAAACCGATGATTAAATATCTGTCGGAGCAGGGGGTGAAGAGCTTGATGCAAAAGACCGAGAATGAGTATATGCAGGATAATAACCGCCGTATGCCAGAGATCACCGATGATCTATACTTTGTGATAGATGAGAAGATGAACTCTATTGAACTTACGGATAAGGGACATGAGGCTCTATCGAAATATTTTAACGAGGATGGGTTCTTTGTGCTCCCAGATATCGGATCTGAGATTGCAGATCTCGAAAAGGCGGATTTAACACCCGAAGAGAAGGCGGAGAAGAAGAGTGCTGTTATTAGCGATTACTCGATAAAAACGGAGCGTGTACATACTGTCAATCAGTTGCTTAAGGCGTATGCAATGTTTGAAAAAGATGTCGAGTATGTGGTGATGGAAAATAAGGTGAAGATTGTCGATGAGCAGACGGGACGTATCATGGATGGTCGCCGCTACTCGGATGGTTTGCACCAAGCTATTGAGGCTAAGGAGAGAGTTCAGGTGGAGGCGGCAACGCAGACGTTCGCTACGGTGACATTGCAAAACTACTTCCGTATGTATCATAAATTGGGAGGTATGAAGGGTACTGCGG
>JAWXSU010000141.1:0-4605 GCA_044434245.1 Rikenellaceae bacterium
GTCGATACGTACGAGTGGATATGTCGAGTGTGGTGAAATTACAGTTTATAACGGCACAAAAAGAGTTGCCTTTCATCGAGTTTATTAAGAAGGGTGTTTTGAGACATAGTGAATTGGGTAACTATGCAGTAGTGCATAAATTCCCCGTGTGTGGTTCTCTCCGCATGTCAGATACAAAAATGTACTAATCTCTAAATATACTGCGTGTGATTAGAGCCGTTGCGCCACGTTTGCGAGATGTGTAATCTAAATTTTTTTGACTCACGGCATCTCGTGTTGTCTTGTTTTGGAGCTTTGTAAACCACACATCGAGCTCTTCGGCTGATCCAACACTTGTCGCTCCGCCCAAAGATATTAGGTCGCACGCCTCCTTGAATTTGTGGTAATTTGTACCAAAAGCTATCGGTAATCCAAATGTTGCAGCTTCGAGTGTGTTGTGTATTCCTTTGCCAAACCCGCCACCTATATATCCCCACTTCGCATATTTATATACCGAAGAGAGCATCCCCATAGTGTCGAGAATCAACACCTGCACCCCCTCAAATGAGCTATCAACACCACACTCCGAATATTTAACACACTTACCTGTGAGTTTTGATGATAGGGTATCAATACGCTCTTTTCCAATCTCGTGTGGAGCGATGATAAATTTCACATTCTCATTTTTTGCAATCAACGGAAGTATAATCTCCTCATCTGCCTCCCATGATGATCCTGCAATCATCATATCAGATTGCCCCACAAAGTTCTCTATGATTGGGAGTTTCTTGCTGTTTTGAGCAATATCCCAGACACGATCAAATCGGGTATCTCCCGCAACGACAACATTATCAAAACCCCACTCTGCGAGTAGTTTCTTGGAGTTGTCATCTTGCACAAATATCGTCTCAAATGCTGTTAATGCATCACGCCACGCAAAGCCCCAAGGTCTAAAAAATATAGAGTTCTCTCTAAAAATTGCCGAGACAATAAAACTTCGAATATTGCGACGACGAAGTGCCGAGAGGTAGTTTAACCAAAACTCATACTTCACAAATATTACCACCTCAGGTTTCACGATGTCTAGAAACTTTGCCACATTGCTCGGAGTATCGTTGGGTAGATAAAACACATAATCCGCCCCTTCATAGTTGTGTCGTATCTCATACCCCGAAGGAGAGAAGAAGGTTAAAAGAATCTTGTAATCGGGGTGCTCCTTACGGATCTTCTCGATTATTGGTCTCCCCTGCTCAAACTCACCAAGCGACGCAACATGCACCCAAACTATGCGCTCTGTTGATGGAATAGCTTCGGTTATGCGATTTATTATATTTCGTCTACCATCACACCAAAGTCGAGCTTTGGGTGACCACAATGCGACAATTTTCGCAATTAAACCATATAAAGCAATTGCAATAGAGTATATAAACATCAATATTCGTTTTAAGTTTGAGCGGGGCAAAGGTACAATAAAAAAGTGAAAAGTGAAACTTTATGAACCAAAACTACTCTTGCCTACCATCTCGCTTGCACCGCATCGGGGATATATCTCACCTGCGACTGATTATTATGATCGATATCGACCGCAATGAAATCTACTTGAACCTCAAGTGGCGTAGGGTTCTCACCCAAGTATAAATTCACGCCCCTAATTAAAGAAATTCTCTTAGCTTCGGTCATAGCGTCTTCGGGGGTAGTCCACCCACTAATTCGCCGAGTTTTAACCTCCACAATGTGAAGAGAATAGCCCCTTTGTGCCACAATATCAAGTTCATATCTACCGCTACGCCAGTTGCGAGCCACAATCAAAAATTTATTTTTGCGTAGCCATTCAACAGCTAAATCTTCGCCCCAATTTCCTATAAGTGTCGTTTCGCTCGCCATGAGTTGCCGTTGCTACTAGTGAATGATTTTTTGAATTGTGTTTGCTTTACACATCATCTTTGTGAGCGTTTCACGATCATCCGCCTCTAATGCTTTACGCATGATTTGAAGTTGGTGAATGTGCTCTCGAAGTACATCCAACACATTGTATTTATTGCGAATAAGAATTGGAACCCACGTCGATGCAGAAGAGTTTGCAAGACGTACCGTAGACTCAAAACCTCCACCGGCAAGATCAAAAATGTGTTGCTCCTCACGCTCTTTTTCGAGCACTGTTAGTGCCAATGCAAACGATGTGATGTGAGAGATGTGCGATATATATGCGACATGCAGATCATGTTCATCTGCCTCCATGTATATCACGGGCATTCCGATAGATCTATATATATTCTCGACCTTTTCTACCGCCTCTTTGTAGCTTTTTTCTTTTTCGCATATCACACACGTACGTCCCTTGAACGCCCCTCTTTGTGCCGCTTGAGGTCCGCTATACTCTGTACCCCACATTGGGTGCGTAGCTACAAAACTACTACGGTTGGCGTGCATCGAGATCACCTCGCAGAGCTCCTCTTTGATAGATCCCATGTCGATTACCACTTGATGAGGCTTCACTTTATTGAGAACCTTGATTGCGAGTGTGGGCATAACATCCACAGGGACAGATAGAACGATTAAATCTGCTTGCTCAATACCTTGTTCGAACTCCGCAGCCTCATCTATCAACCCAAGTTCGATAGCTTGGGTTAAGTTTGAAGGGGATGCATCATATCCCAAAACCCTGTCGCATAAGTTATTATCCTTGAGTGAAAGTGCAAATGATCCTCCGATCAGACCTATACCTATAATATATGTAGTCATTTTATCTATTTTTTATTAAAAAGTTTATATCATCTTGTGGGGCAAACTCTTTGGGAGATTGTCCATATTTAAATAATCGCATTGTGTTCTTGCCCATAAGTTCTATGTTGTCACCCAAAATCTTTAGCATAGAGCCCTCACGAACTCCTGTAACATATATGTCTCTATTCATTTCGATAAATTCTCGAATTCGATCTTCACGACTCTCGCCGCCATGCCCTTCAATCGTAGAGTCTGTATAGTGAGGGTTGATCTGAAATGGTATGAGGTTGAGCGCATCAAAACTTCGAGGCTCCACGATTGGCATATCGTTTGTTGTCGATATCTTCGGTGCTGCGATGTTGCTTCCGGCAGACCACCCGATGTATGGCGTGCCTCGCTCCACGCATTTGCGGATTGTTTCGACGCAGCCCATTTGTTGAAGCCTGTGGATAAGAGCAAATGTGTTGCCACCACCAACACAAATAACCTCTGTGTTTTTTAGAGTTTCGATAGGCGATGAGCTGAGATGTAGCGACTCTACACGTATATTGATGTGAGATAGGCGAGTGCATATTTTTTTGTAATACTCATCCATGCTAATTGTCACCGCAGCGTGCGGAACAAAACAAAGAGACGATACTCCATGTAGTAGTTCTTCGATCTGCGAGATTGAATTTTGAAGAAATTCTTCGCCCGGAGCAGAAGAATTGGATATTAAGAGCATTGATTTAACTCTTTGTAAACTAGCGTCTTTCAAAAAAAAAATGCATTATGGGTGATAAAAAAACCTAATAATGTGTCAAAAGTAACAAAAAAAGTGTTATATTTGCCTAAAATTATGGAAGAAAAACCAGAATTAAGAGAAATTTATAATTATTAACTAACAAAAAGAAAAGTTATGTCTGAAGTTCAATCAAAAGTTGTCGAGATCATCGTTGACAAGTTGGGTGTTAAGGAGTCTGCAGTAGTTGCAGAGGCAAGTTTTACTAACGACCTTGGTGCCGATTCACTCGACACAGTTGAGTTGATTATGGAGTTTGAGAAAGCATTTGATATCCAAATTCCAGATGATGAGGCAGAGAAGATCACTACTGTTGGTGACGCTGTTACTTACATCGAGTCAAACAAGTAAGAATTAACTAAGAATTTATTATCACGCAAAGAGGCGAGTCCTTATTTTTATAATAAGGGCTCGTAGTCTTTGAATTGTAATTATGGCAGAAAGAAGAGTAGTTGTCACAGGTATCGGTACGATAAACGCACTTGGACACAACATAGAAGAATATTTCACAAATTTGGAGAAGGGAGTTAGTGGCTGCGCTACGATTACTCAATTTGACATCGAAAAATTTAAGACTAAATTTGCTTGCGAGATAAAGAATTATGACTGGTCGCAACACTTTGATCGTAAGGAGGTTCGTAAGTATGACCAATACACTCAATATGCACTTATTGCAGCTACTCAAGCTGTAGAGGATGCTGCACTCGATTTAGAGGCGGTTGACAAAGAGCAAATTGGCGTTATATGGTGCTCTGGAATCGGTGGTCTTAAGACCTTCTTTGATGAGTGTGTAGGTTACTCTGAGGGTGGAAACACACCTCGTTTTAGCCCATTTTTTATCCCTCGTATGATTGCTGATATCGCCGCTGGTTATATCTCAATCAAATATGGATTTATGGGTCCTAACTTCTCTACCGTGTCGGCTTGTGCCTCTTCGAACCACGGAATGATTAATGCGCTAGATACCATTCGTTTGGGTAAGGCGGATATGATCGTTGTTGGTGGATCTGAGGCTCCAGTAAATGAGCCTGCAGTAGGTGGATTTAACTCTATGCAAGCACTCTCAACCCGTAATGATGACCCAGCAACAGCATCTCGTCCTTTTGACGCAGATCGTGATG
>JAWXSU010000142.1:0-4543 GCA_044434245.1 Rikenellaceae bacterium
CGACCTTCTTTTCGAGGAGGAGACTAACCCAGCATTGGAGGGTTTTGAGAAGGGTCAAGTGACCGAGATGGGTGCAGTAAACGTAATGACTGGTATCTACACTGGTCGTTCACCTAAGGATAAGTTCCTTGTAATGGATGACACCACTCGTGACACACTTTGGTGGACTTCAGACGAGTACAAGAACGACAACAAGCCTGTTACTGAGGCTGCTTGGGCTGATCTTAAGAAGATCGCTGTTGATGAGCTTTCAGGTAAGAGACTTTTCGTAGTAGATACTTTCAGTGGTGCTAACGAGAATACACGTCTTAAGATCCGTTTTATCATGGAGGTTGCTTGGCAAGCTCACTTTGTAACAAATATGTTCATCCGCCCTTCAGCTGAGGAGTTGGCAAACTACGGCGAGCCAGATTTCGTTGTTGTTAACGCATCTAAAGCTAAGGTTGAGAACTATAAGGATTATGGTTTGAACTCTGAGACTGCAGTTGTTTTCAACCTTACAGAGAAGATGCAAATCATCCTTAACTCTTGGTATGGTGGTGAGATGAAGAAGGGAATGTTCGCTTACATGAACTACCTACTTCCACTGAAGGGAATCGCTGCTATGCACTGCTCGGCAAACACTAACGAGGCTGGCGAGACTGCTATCTTCTTCGGTTTGTCTGGTACAGGTAAGACAACTTTGTCTACAGATCCTAAGCGTCAACTTATCGGTGACGATGAGCACGGATGGGATGATGACGGTGTATTCAACTTCGAGGGTGGATGCTACGCTAAGGTTATCAACCTTTCTGAGGAGCATGAGCCAGATATCTGGAAGGCTATCCGTCGTGATGCACTTTTGGAGAACGTTACTGTTGACGCAGATGGCAAGATCAACTTCGCTGATGGTTCGACTACTGAGAACACTCGTGTTTCTTACCCAATCAACCACATCGACAACATCGTACCACCACCATCAAAGGCTCCAGCTGCTAAGAAGGTAATCTTCTTGACTGCAGATGCTTTCGGTGTATTGCCTCCAGTTTCAGTTCTTACTCCAGAGCAAACTCAGTACTACTTCCTTTCAGGATTTACTGCTAAGTTGGCTGGTACAGAGCGTGGTATCACTGAGCCTACTCCAACATTCTCTGCTTGTTTTGGTGCAGCGTTCTTGACTCTTCACCCAACAAAGTATGGTCAAGAGTTGGTTAAGCGTATGGAGCAATCAGGTGCTACAGCATATCTTGTAAACACAGGATGGAATGGTACAGGTAAGCGTATCTCTATCAAGGACACTCGTGGTATCATCGACGCTATCCTTGACGGATCTATCGACACTGCTCCAACAAAGCAATTGCCATTGTTCGATTTGACAATCCCAACAGCTCTTCCAGGAGTTCATGCTGAGATTCTTGACCCACGTGACACTTACGCAACAGTTGCTGAGTGGGATGTTAAGGCTCAAGATTTGGCTGGTCGCTTCGTGAAGAACTTCGTGAAGTTCACTGGTAACGAGGCTGGTTTGGCTCTTGTTGCTGCTGGTCCTCAGTTGTAAGCCAAAAATAGTAATATAATATTTTTGCAGGGTAGCTCTTTTGAGTTACCCTGCTTTTTTGTCTCTGAACTTCGTCTGTTTCATATCATCAATAAAAAAGAGAAGATAGTCAATATTTTGGTGTCGAATAGATCCGACCAAAATATTGACTATCTTCTCTTTAGGGTATATATTTACCTGCTAATATACGATTAAAAAAACTCGTGGCGAAGAGAGTTACCACCTAACTACAATCCACAGATCTCCGATATCTCGGCTATAAATTTTTGTGCGATACTCTCCGCCTCAGTTTCAGATTTTGCTTCGGAGTAGATCCTTATTATATCCTCTGTATTTGATCTGCGCAGGTGAACCCAGCTATCTGCGAAGTCAATTTTTACGCCATCAATATCGTTTAGACGCTCTGCGGAGTATCTCTCTTTGATTGTTGAGAGCACCTGCACGGTGTCGATGCCTTTGTGAAGTTCGATTTTGTTTTTAGATGCGTAGTATGCAGGATATGAAGCTCTTAGTTCACTCATAGAGCACTGTTTTTGTGCAAAGTATGTCAAAAATAGAGCCACTCCTACAAGCGCATCACGACCATAATGGAGCTCAGGAAGGATTACTCCACCATTACCCTCACCGCCAATTATGGCATTTGTATTTTTCATTGCCGCCACGACATTGACCTCACCCACAGCAGCTGCGGTGTAACACCCTCCATGCGCCTCTGTAACATCGCTCAGGGCTCGAGATGAGCTCAAATTCGATACCGTGTTACCAACCTTTTGAGAGAGTATATAGTCCGCAACAGCAACCAAAGTGTACTCCTCACCAAACATCTCACCACTCTCGCACACGAGAGCCAAACGATCGACATCGGGGTCAACAACAACACCTAAATCTGCCCCCTCACGACGCACCACATCGGATATCTCTGTAAGGTTTTCAGCTAGAGGTTCGGGATTATGAGCAAACTGACCATTAGGGGTACAATTTATCTCCACAACATCGCATCCCATCTCACGAAGGAGTTGCGGTATAACGACTCCACCCACGGAGTTTACAGCATCGACAACGACTTTGAACTTGTGATCTCTCACCGCCTCAACATCGACTTGAGGCAGTGCCAACACCTGTGCAATATGTGTTGCATTGTAATCCTCGCGGCACTTAACCACACCGATTTTATCTATTGTTGGGTAGTTATATATTGCGATATTGTCGTCGTCGGCGTACTCCAATATTTTGTCTCCTTGAGCAGCGTTAAGAAACTCACCGTCAGCGTTAAGGAGCTTTAGCGCATTCCACTGTGCAGGGTTATGAGAGGCGGTAATTATGATACCTCCATCGGCTTTGTGGTGCACCACAGCTAACTCCACTCCGGGGGTTGTACATAGCCCCACATCGATAACATTTACTCCACACGCAATGAGCGTACCTTCGATAATATTACTCACCATTTCGCCCGATATTCTGGCGTCTCGCCCAATGACAACGGTGATCTCATCTTTGGGTGTAGAGTCACAAATAAAACGTGCATACGCCGATGAAAACTTCACAATATCGAGGGGTGTGAGGTTCGAGCCGATCTCTCCTCCGATTGTACCTCGTATTCCGGAAATTGATTTGATTAATGTCATATCTAATAGAGTGTTAAAAAGTCAATTAAATTTGTAATTTTGGCGTAAATATATTACTTTTATCGCAATTATAGAAGTATAATAGTAATTTTATGAGAACAATCCCCTCTTCGGAGCTTATCATCAATGGTGACGGTACAATTTTTCACCTTCATCTACTCCCCTCACAGATCGCAGACGTTGTGATTTTGGTGGGTGACCCTGGGCGTGTATCGAGTGTTGCAGCACATTTCGAGAGTGTGGAGTGCGACATTCAAAGTCGTGAATTTCACACTATAACAGGACTGTGCAAAGGTCGACGAATGAGTGTCATATCTACGGGTATCGGCACGGACAATATCGACATCGTGATGACGGAGTTGGATGCACTCGTCAATATCGACTTCGAGAGTAGAGAACAAAAAGAGCATTTTACTCAACTCACAATCGTTAGACTCGGGACATCGGGGGCACTGCAACCATCAATCAAGGTGGGGGATATGGTTATAGCCCGCACATCTGTAGGATTCGATGGATTGTTGAACTTCTACACAGGGCGCAACGAGGCGTGCGATTTAGAGATGGAGAGAGCTTTCGTAAAACATACAGAATGGAGCGAGCAGTATGCAGCACCCTACTTCATAGATTGCAACACGGAGCTACTAAATCTATTTAGAGATTTCACCACAGAGGGCATAACAATATCTGCCCCGGGATTCTACGCACCCCAAGGACGATGGGTGAGATTGAAACCCACGGATGAAAACCTCAACTCCAAAATAGAGAGTTACGAGTGGGAGGGTCGCAAAATCACCAACTACGAGATGGAGAGTTCGGCGATTGCAGGGTTGGCTCAACTCATGGGTCACCGGGCCACAACGATATGCACAATAATTGCGCAACGTGTAGCACTCGATGCATGTACAGATTACCACCCCTTTGTGGAGCGAATGATCGAGTGTGCAGTAGAAAGATTATCAAAAATATAAACATAAAACTAAAGATGAAATTTACAATCTCAAGTTCGGCACTCTCGTCGGTGCTTTCGGCAAATGGTAAAGTTATAAGTAACAAAAATACATTTCCAATATTGGATTATTTCCTGCTCGACCTTAAGGATGGGGAGTTGAAGATCACAACATCTGATCTGGAGACTACCCTAATCAACACCATCGAAGTGGATAATATCGAGACTGAGGGTACTGTGGCAGCACCCGGAAAATTGATGATGGACTCGATGAAGGAGTTTGCGGAGATGCCTATAGATATCGAAGTTAACACCACAACATGGGAGATCACGCTAAGCTGGAAAAGTGGATCTCTATCGATCCCGGGAGCAAACCCAGCGAGCTACCCCGAGATCCAAACATTGGCGGATGAGCAAAGAGAGATGTCTCTGGAT
>JAWXSU010000143.1:0-4532 GCA_044434245.1 Rikenellaceae bacterium
TCCTTGGCAACCGATTTTAACACACCATATACTTCACGCTCACAACGCCCCACCGTGAACCCCGAGTTGTCGTAACTCTCTTGCAAACTAAGAGGTGCGAACTCCTCTACTATTTTTGCTATATCTGCTGCTTTCATGCTCGTTAGAATAGTGATTGTTCGTAGAATGCAAATAGCTCTTTGCTCTTTGCATCGGGTGTTCTGTTGTTATTTCTAGCGGAGTGGTCAATAGGTTCTCCGGGTTCTGGGGCGTTTTGCTCCTCTTGCTCTTGTTGTTGCTCTTTATCGTCGTCCACGTATAATGTACAACGAAATGACTCCTCTGTGTCTTTAAAATCTATCTCCTCCTCTGTGTTCTCCATCTCTTCTCCCGTTGTAGACTCCTTTAACTCCTCTCTCACCTCCAAAAGCAGTGCTCTGATATGTTGCATGCGCTCCAAAAGCTCTGCATCACGCAAGTACCCTTTTCGATTCTGTTTCATTGTGCGTTGTGCCCCCTCCAGTGTCATTCCTCGCTCTTTGACCAGGTGGTATATAATCTTGAAATTTTCTATATCTGCAGGCGTAAAGAGTCTATTACCCTTCTTATTGCGCACCGGTTTAATCACAGTAAAGTGTTTCTCCCAGTACCTAATAAGAGAGGGAGCAACGCAAAACATCTCCGAGACCTCTCCCATCGAATAGTATAGCTTTTTAGACTCCATAACCTCTATTTTAAAATTCGTAATGTGTTGGGATATAAATTATTAACTCGACGACCAACACGTTTTACCCATCCTACAGCATGCCCCTCTGCGGAGCATACTAAATTGACACCCTCCTCATCAAAGAGTTCAGCCGACAACTCCGCTTTGCGAAGGTACGATAAAATATCGTCATTATCAAGTGTTGCCACACCAACCGCCTCACGATTAAGTGCATGAAATAGAGCTAACGCTCCATCGGGTTTTAATTTACCCTTGAATATCTGCCCCATCGCAACACCCGAATATATCACCGTGAGCGACTCCGCCAACCTTTTCACACTCTCCGCTTGTGTTGCATAGTAGCCATATATAGTATCTGCAACCATCGAAAAGTGCATTAACTCGCTCTGCTCCACCCAACGGCACACCTCTCTGAGCGATGACTTGTCGAGTGGCGAAAATATTGACTTGCGAGGTTTTGGTAGGCGACTTTTACCTCCTGCATCATAGCTTTTACAAGCTACTGCCGCAAAGAATCCCTCCCCTTTTGTCAGGTGTGGAAAAAATCTAAAACATTGAAACTCACTAATGTTAGATTTCACAATACCCCAATCCTCGTTGCACTCAACACTCTCGTATGGCGCAATCTCATCTTGGGCATACTCAACGAAATCTTGTACCACCTCCTCGTTTTCGATGGTGTTGAAGGTGCATGTACTATATATTAATATACCTCCGGGTCTAAGAGCCTTCCATGCGTTTCTTAGAATCTCCTTTTGTCGTTCGGCACACATCTTAACATTCGCCTCACTCCACTCCGTGCGAGCATCCTCCATTTTGCGAAACATACCCTCTCCGGAGCATGGAGCATCCACCGCAACCACATCTGCCCACGCCTCGAATTGCGCAAGATGGCTGGTGTCATTATTGCTAACAACGATATTTCCTAATCCCCATTTTCGGGAGTTATCTGCCAATATTGCTGCACGTTGACGGTTGATCTCGTTTGCTACGACCAACCCATCCAACCCCACGAGTGTGGAGTATAGTGTGCTCTTTCCTCCTGGTGCAGCACACATATCAATAACTTTTGCCCCCTCGATGTTTCGCTGCGATAGAATATGCCCAACAAATTGAGAACTAGCCTCTTGAACATAATATGTCCCTGCGTGAAAAGCACTATCCAGAGTGAATGAAGGTCTCTGCGGTAGGTAGAAACCATATCGACTCCAACCCACGATCTCCAGTCCCCGGGGTGGTGATGTGATTTTGTAGGGGTTAAAACGCACCGATGTTGGTGACTGACCGTCGAGTACTTGGCATAGTTCATCTGCCCCCTCGATCTCCTGGTGTAACCTCTCCACAAACTGTTGTGGTAGTGGTATCTTTACAGCGTCTCTATTTTGTTGCATATCTCTTTAAATATTTCGGGATTGCTCTCAAAATCTGCGCTATCCTTATCTATGATGTAAACTTTTCCTTTGTAAATATTGCTTATCCAATGCTCATACTTTTCGTTGAGGCTCTTTAAATATTCGGCATCTATATTATTTTCATACTCTCTGCCTCGCTTTTTGATCTGTTCTACGAGTGTAGGCACTGATGCTCGAAGGTATATCAAAATATCGGGTTTGGGGATGAACCCCTCGAAGAGGTCAAATGTTTTCATGTAACTTGCAAAGTCACGTGTCGAGAGCAACCCCATATCGTTAAGGTTTGTTGCAAAAATATGAGCATCCTCATATATTGTACGATCCTGGATCTGGCACATCGACTCTCCCCCTCTGTTCAGTAGATCCTTAGTTTGTTGTATGCGGCTTGCGAGGAAGTAGATTTGCAAATTAAACGACCAGCGATTCATGTCGTCGTAGAAATCGCCAATGTATGGATTGTTTGGCTCCTCGAAGTATGCGTGTGCGCTATAATGCTCGGTGAGCATCTCGGTAAGAGTAGTCTTTCCACTCCCGATATTTCCTGCTATGGCGATATACATGACTCTGCATATTTAATTAAAGTAATAACCAATCTTGCCTACCGACTCCGGCATCGAGAATACCACAACTCTATCATACGCTTGTATCGAGCTGCTTCCCGTGGCGATAAATACTTTGTCGCCTCGCACGATTCCTCCTATGATGGTGTCGTCGGGCAACTCCAAATCTTTGACCATATGTTTTGTGGCGGGCGAGTTAGGCTTAACGATAAACTCCAACACCTCTGCGTCGCTTCCATTCAAACACTTTATAGCCTGTACATCTGTCGACATCGTGAAGCGAAAGATATTCGACGCCGTAATCATCTTCTTGTTAATCATCGTGTCGATACCCATGCTCTCGGCAAGACCTATATAATTAAGGTTTTCGATCTCGGCAATAACCTTCTTTACCCCCATTCTTTTGGCCAACATCGCCGCCAAGATGTTAGTCTCGCTGCGTCCTGTGACCGCCACGAAGGCATCCATATTGGATATTCCCTCCTCTAACATAGCCTCTGTATTACGACCATCGACATTTATTATTAGCGTTTTGTCCAACATCTCTGCTAAGCGATATGCCTTCTCTGCGGAGTAATCTATGAGTTTGATATTGACATCATTTTGAAGCTCCGTTGCGATTCTAATTCCGATTCTTGATCCGCCTAGAATCATTAGGTTTTTAATCTCGATATTGCTTTTCCCGGAGTAACTCATCACATCACCCATGGCGTCGTGTCGTGTGATAACATATATCACATCCTCCTCCATGAAAACTTCATTTTTTGAGGGTATAATCGTCTCCTTGTTTCTTGAGATTGCAACCGTACGATAGCTAAGTGTGCTATCCTCGTCGGCAAAACCTCTCAACTCACGCCCTATGAGTGACGATGTAGAGTCCAACTTAAATACAACTAGCGACAATTTACCTCCCGAGAAGTCAACATACTCGCTCGTTGAGGTGTGACCCAATAGATTTATAACCTCCAACGCTGCATCCTTTTCGGGGTAGAAGAGGTAGTCGATGCCCATGTTTATGAACATCTCTTTGTTGTTGGGTTCCAAATATTCGTTGTTGTCGATTCTGGCTATTGACTTTTTGACACCCAGCTGTTTTGCCAATACTGCCGACACGATATTGTCATTCTCTTTGACACACACCGCAATAAAGAGGTCCCCCTTGCGCACCATCGCCTTTCGTAGTGTGGCAAATGTTGTAGGGTCGCCCTCAATGGTGATAACATCCGCAAGGCTTGTAACCTCTGCTAGTAACTTGGGGTCAACATCTATAACGGTAATGTCGTGGCTATTTCCACTCAACATTTTAGCTAGGTGACACCCCATTTCTCCTGCTCCTGCAATGACAATTCGCATATTATGTTTTAGAATATGTTTAAATTTTTGTTTCTCAGCAACAAATATAGTAACTTTGCGCTATTATTTCAAACTTAACACAAAGAGTTTTATGCAAGAGGGGTTAATTGTAGTTTTATTTGCCATTGGAGCGGTAGCTTTCTTTATGGTCGGTATGTCTATTACGCTTATGGTCAAGGGTCATTTTATCGACTCTGAGATCTCGACGAATAAACACATGCGTGCTTTGGGCATTAAATGCGCTGTACAGGATACACGCTCATCGGATGGAGATGTTACGTGCCATGATGCCGGATGTCATAGCAACTGTGCAGGTTGCGACATCGACCACGAAGAGTACAAAAAATCACACCCTGAGGCGTAAAAAATATTAAGGGGAGAGTTCTAAGTAGGGTAAAATAATTATTGGTGTATTTTTAAGAGTGCTATTGGAGATGAGATTTTTTGCTATTGAATTGAAAATATAGTGGTTCTACATTGAGATTTAATAGTGAAAAATAT
>JAWXSU010000144.1:0-4497 GCA_044434245.1 Rikenellaceae bacterium
TAATTATTTTACACTACTTATTTTCAATTCAATAGCAAAAAATCTCATCTCCAATAGTACTCTTAAAAACACACCAATAATTATTTTACCCTACTTATTTCTTTGTTTTTTTAGTTTTTTATATACCTTTGCGCCGACTTCAAAGTGGAGTCTAATTTAATTTTTTTTATTAATCATCTAAAAAACAAGCGAGATGAAACAGATTCTAAAACCAGAATCCGTTGCGTGTTTCAAGCGTTGGAGTCGCAAGAGCTATTCGGCTTTTGCCTCTTTGAAACGTCACGTAACAATCGGGGTTCTTTGGGTTGGAATGTCGATCCTCTCCCTTGTCGCCAACGGAGCATATGCTGCCGAGGTTGCCGATACCTTGTCCTATGGACTAGATATCGAGCTGCGGGATGTGGGAGTTACCCACACCAAAGCCAACCCGACACGTAGTGCGATGTTGCAAACACCTATCTTCGATAGAGCCACTGAGGCGGCTGCACCGATCCAAACTTTGGAGTCGGCACTACGCCTCTCGCCCTCGGTCGATGTTAGGGAACGAGGCGGCAAAGGGGTGCAGAGCGACCTTTCGATTCGAGGAGGCTCATTTGACCAAACTATGGTGATGCTCAATGGCATCAACTTTTCTGATGCCCGCACTGGGCACCAAACCCACTCTCTTCCCATAGATATCGAAAGTGTAGCGGGGATTGAACTTATTGATGGCGTAGCAGGTGTCGGAGCATACGCCGGGGCGGTAAATATTCGCACCGCACCCATTCGTAGCAACTACCTGAGAGCGAGTGTCTCGACGGGCGACTATGGTTACATCTATAACTCTCTATCGGGAGGGGTGACACGAGGTAAATTCAATCTGTTTGGTGCAGCGTCATATCGCAAAAGTGATGGGTATCAGTACAACACATCTTTCGAGAATATCAACGCCTACGTACGAGCAACTTACGACTCCTCGAAGGCTGGTTTTTTTGACCTGCAGGCAGGTTTTCAACGTAGAGAATTTGGAGCAAATGGATTCTATTATTTGACCAATCCCGATCAATACGAAACCACAAAAACAGCCCTCGCTTCACTGCGGTGGGTGAAGGATTTGGGCGAGAGGGTGAAGCTTAATAGCTCGGTAAGCTACCGTAAAAATTTCGATAACTACGAGTGGATTCGCTACTCAGATGTTGGAGAGAATTTCCACAATACAGATAATATCTGGACGGAGCTATATGCAGAGTACTCATCGTCGTGGGGAGTGACAACCTTTGGTGGAGACTACACCTACAATCATATCTGGAGCACAAATCTTGGTGAGATGCAAGATGAGGCGAATGGGAAATATACCCACATGGCAGATCGTAATATCGGGAATTTCTATCTGCGACACCGTAAAAATTGGAATAAATTTGGAGTGGCAGCCTACGGAGGTGTTAGTACGACACCCTACGGAGCGTACCCAATATGGAGCGTATCGGGAAGTTACAACCCACTCAAAGGGCTGTTAATGGAGGTTGGCGCAAATGAATCTATGCGACTACCAACATTCACAGATCTATACTACACTTCAAAAACTCAAATCCCAAACTCTGAGTTGCAACCAGAGACGGCAACGACATATCAATTCACCACAACATATACTCGTTCGAAATGGTGCACAATGGCGAAGGTGTACTATCGAGATGGTCACGATATCATAGATTGGACGCAAGATGCACAAGATACCGAGGTTGGAGTGTGGCGATCACGTCAATTCACAGAGCTCGGGACATTTGGTGTAGAGGTTAGTGCAAACTACACATTCGATAAGTTCGTACGCAGAGTCTCTGCAAGTTATGGATATGTGACTCAAAGTAAGAGTTCGGGAGAGTATGTCTCGATGTACGCTTTTAACTATATGCACAACAAAGGGGTGGTGTCGGTAGATTTATCGCTAACTCGTAGCTTATCGCTAATACTCACCGGGTCGTTATATGATCGTTACGGCAGCTACACATCAGCAAGTGGAGAGGTTGTGGATTACACCCCATATCTTCTACTCGACGGGCGCATGACGTGGGAGAGAAAGGGGGTAATGCTCTATGTCGACGCCATGAACATCACCTCGACAGAGTACTACGACTATGGAGGTCTCAAGATGCCACCCGTATGGGTCTCGGGAGGAATAACTGTTACTCTTTAAGGAGGGTGTTAATGAAAAAACCGACTAACTTTTGGGGTTAGTCGGTTTTTTTTGTGTGAGGTCCGAAGCGGACGCTATTTATATTTATTTAACTTTATCGGTTTTAATCGTATTTATGCTGTAAATCAGTTAGTTATATGGTTTCGATATTAGATTTTCATAGCAGTTGTTAAGTTGAGCAAAGAAGATGTATGACAAATGTATGACAAAATTTACATATCTTTGTGGTGGAATTTAAACACAATACAGTAGATATATGGCAGGATTTTGTTATCGTATTCGCACAACGCAGAAGAATAAGCTCGTGAAGTTGCAGATGCTCTTTACCGTGGGGCGTGGGAATCAGTTTTATGTTGATACTTGCTTTGTGGTGCTCTCGGACGCTTGGAACAATAAGACGCAGGCGATGAAGAGTCGTATTGCTTACAACGATGATTTCACGGAGCAGCAGGGGCGAGAGCTGATGTGCAAGCTATCGGATATGCGTAGCTACATTCTTGGCGAGATTGCAAAAGATCCTGAGGCGGTGATGACTAAAACGAAGTTGGAAAAGATGATCTACTCGTTTCACCACCCTAAGGTTGTCAATAAGCGTGGTGCTGCGACTATCGCAAAGGAGACTTTGCTCAGTTACGCCAACAGATATGTCAAGGAGATGGCTGATGGCTCTCGGTTGAATCACAGCAAATTGAGATACACTCCATCTACCATAAAGAACTATCGAGGTTTCGTAGCGCAATTCGAGGAGTTTTGTAAATCGAAGCGCAGGAAGTTCGATTTTGCTGATATTGACCTCAAATTCTATGACGATTTTGTCGCCCACTTCTCGGCTAAGAACTATGCCGTGAACACCATCGGTAGACACGTAAAGGAGCTGAAAATAATAATGCGAGCAGCTCGTGATGAGGGTTTGCACTCTAATGCCTTGATCGAGAGTCGCAAGTTCAAGGTGCTAACGGCTGAGGTTGAGAGTATCTATCTCACTGAATCGGAGATTGAAGCGATTGCAGCGATGAACTTATCGGCAAACACAGGGCGAGAGATAGCAAGAGATATTTTCCTCGTTGGATGCTACACGGCTCAACGATATAGTGACTATTCGAACATCAACGAGGGTAACTTGAGAACGCTTGAGAGTGGTCAAAAAGTGATTGACCTGCGCCAACAAAAGACTGGTGCACACGTTGTTATCCCAATACGCTCGGAACTACAACGCCTACTCAACAAATACGACAACAAGCTACCCAACAGCCTCGAACAGAAGGTGAACAAGTACATCAAGGAGATTGCACGTGAGGCAGGAATCGTCGACAAAGTAGAATGCTCATACATCGAGGATGGCGAAAAACGCACCCGAATAGTCGAGAAATGCGACTTGGTGAAAACACACACAGCTCGTCGGAGCGGTGCTACAAATATGTATTTAGCTGGTATTCCGACCATTGCGATAATGAAAATCACAGGTCACAAGACCGAGCGAGAGTTTATGAAATACATCAAAGTGAGCGAGGAGCAATCGGCTATGGGGTTGGTGGATCACCCTTATTTTCAGTAAAAAGATAAAAAAAACAGAAAAAGCGCATTTTTTTGATTTTTTGAGTACCAAAATAGAAAAAATGCACTATATTTGTAAAAACTTAAGTTATAAATGAAGTTAGAGAATGACAAGAAACTGAGAAGAGCAGAAGTAGTTTTGATAGATGAGTCGGAGTCTGTAGGTATTTATTCGATACTGAAAGATGGAGAAGAGAACTCTGAATTCGAGAACTTCCTTTTGGCGCACATGGATAGCCACCCAGAGGATATAGGAATACTTATTGCACGTATAAATAGATTAAAAGATGCGGGGTGCTTTGAACGACACTTTAGGCGTGAAGGAAAAGTAAGAGATAGGGTATTTGCTTTGCCTAGCCATTTAGACCATCTAAAACTTCGATTATACTGTATTGTTATATCAGAGAATATAATAATATTTGGCAATGGCGGAGAGAAGAACACTACCACATATAACGAGGATCCTTGTTTAAATGCATTTGTAAAGACATTACAAAAGATTGATGGCAAGATTATAAAGAGGCAGAATAATAGCGATATAATCATCGAAGGTAAAGAGCTAAAGGGTAACCTCTCTTTTCAATATATGGAATAATTGAGAAATCAATCGCAATTTAAGTATTAGCTAATAGTGCGGCTTATGCGCTATATAAAAACTATGAAAAAGAGCAAAATAATGGAGATGTGCCAAAAGTTGGTAACTCCAGAAATCGAAAGAAATGTCGAATATTCTATGTTTATAGCAGATAGAATATTTGATATTTTAGATCAAA
>JAWXSU010000145.1:0-4497 GCA_044434245.1 Rikenellaceae bacterium
GTGTAGTTCCAATAATTCAAGTATTTGTTGCTAAGGGGGTTCCCATGGGCAGTGCGCTCGCATTTATGATGGGAGTTGTAGGTCTATCTCTACCGGAAGCGACCCTTTTGAAAAAGGTTATGAGTTGGAGACTTATTGGGATATTTTTCGCTACAGTAACATTCGCTATCATCGCCCTAGGATACCTCTTTAATATTGTATTGTAGAGGGGTGAATCTTTTCTACATAACCCCAATACTATCCAAAAAGATAATCATCATCATAATTGGGCAGACATATTTCAATAAAAATATCACACAATTCACCAGTGTCATTTTGAGCGCACCATCATTTGTGAGCTGACCCACAAAAAGTTTTCGATCCATTCTCCATCCCACATAAATTGTAGTGAAGAAACCACCAAGCGGCAGAAGAATATTTGCGGTGAACTTATCGAACACATCAAACACTCGGAGGTCAAAGATTCTATATCCCGACCATACGCTCAATGATAGTGCAGCAACGGTAGCTAACGCTCCAGCCAATAGTGTCGAAAGAGTCGCACCCTTCGCACGAGACATATTCCACTCATCGATGAAGTATGATGTTGTAACCTCGTGTTGTGCTATTGTCGATGTTAATGCAGCGATAACCAGCAGTGTAAAGAATGCCGTAGACCATATCATACCACCCGCCATTTGGTTAAATATACCGGGGAGGGTCACAAATACCAACTGCTCACCCGCTCCTGGTGTCACTCCGACACTAAAACATGCGGGGAAGATGATGATACCCGACAGCAGAGCGACGATCGTGTCGAGCACCGTGACTTGAATAGCTGTAGATCGTAGGTTTGTCTCTTTACCAAAATATGAAGAGTAGGTTATCATACATCCCGAAGCTATAGATAGTGAAAAAAATGCTTGACCCAGAGCTTGGATTACAACTGTAGGTGTGATTTTCGAAAAGTCGGGATTAAACATAAACTCCAAACCTTCACGGCTACTCTCCATTGTCAAAGACTTTATAGCCAACACAATAAGAATAAGAAAAAGCACAGGCATCAATATCTTCGACACTCTTTCGATACCCTTATTAACCCCCATATAGACAATAAAATGGGTCACCAATATAAAGCTCCAAACGTATGCCAGCAACTTCCACGGTGAAGCTACGAAACTGCTAAAAAAGCCGTTATATTCCGCTGCCGTTGAGTATTTAGCCAACTCCCCCGTTGCAGAACTTACCATATAATCAGCCGTCCAGCTCGCCACTACAAAATAGAATCCCATGATAAAAAAAGAAGCGAGCATGCCGCAATACCCCAGAGGAGTCCATTTTTTATCGAGAGTGCGATATGCTCCCACGGAGTTTTTACCCGTTGCACGACCCACAGCAAACTCACCGAGCATGATTGGCAAACCGATAAACAAAATACACGCTATATATATAAGCAAAAAAGCTGCGCCACCATTTTCGCCCATGACGTATGGAAATCTCCAAATATTTCCCAACCCCACGGAGCTACCCGCTGCAACAAGAACAGCTCCAATACGACTTCCAAATTGACCTCTAGATCCGATATTCATAATTATATTTTTGTTTTAAAGTGTATGATACAGAATGACAAAGGTAATCAATATTCACTAATTATGCAACCACAAAAAGAATAGGTGCCGTTATCAATAAACTGCACCTATTCTCATACCTGAGTGTAATGTAATACACGCCTACTTTTGGGGATCCTCCTCTCGTCGTACTCCTCCCTTATAGAGATATCTCTTTATCTTTTGAGTTGGGGTTTTTATGAACTCCTCCTTCTCCTCTACAACCTCTGAGATCTTCGAAAAACGATTAACTTTAGCGTTAACATACTCTCGTATCTCCTTCATAATCTCATCCTTACGTCTATCCCACTCTGCCACAGTGTTGTCAAACTCATTCATCTTTGAGTCCCACTCAGCTTTCAACTCATCCATCTTTAACTCCAAAGCTGCAGTATCAAAATATACCAATGCAACAAGTCGTCCCTCCTTCTCGGTGACAATACTCTCGGCGATATAGTGGTGCGAGTTCAGCACATTTTCGATCTCCTCGGGATAGATATTTTCACCGCTAGGGCCCAATATCATATTCTTAAGACGCCCCATAATGTACAATCTGCCATCCTCGGCAAAAGCACCGATATCCCCCGTACGGAACCATCCATCCTCGGTGAAGGCTTCACGTGTTGCCTCTTCATTCTTGTAATATCCACGCATTACACATGGCGACTTTGCGACAATCTCCCCCTGCTTAGTCACGGGATCGATATTATCAAGTCTCAATGTCACACTCTTTGCTGCATAACCTGCCGATCCGACAAGTGTTGTCGATGGCACTGCTCCAGCCAACAATGGAGCTGTCTCGGTGAGTCCATATCCAATACCATAAGGGATCTTACCAGCATACAAAAATTTCTCAGTTTCGGTATCCAACTTAGCACCTCCAATCGCAAGGAATCTTAAGCGACCTCCAAATACCTGCATAAGTTTCTTTCCAGCGATACGATAGAGGTAGTTTCGAATAAAACCAACCTTACATACCGCTCTCCACATTGCTGTCGATGAGAATTTCGCCTGCACCTGAGATCGGAAAATCTTCTCAATGATAAGAGGTACAATCAACATCGCCGTAGGTCGTACATTTTTTAGTGCAGGTAACAGTGTCGACGCCGTAGGTGGGCGATCTAGGTATGTTGCCTTTGCACCCCATGTAAATGGATATATAAGACCCAAAGAACTCTCGTATGTGTGCGAAAGTGGTAGTACCGAAAGGAATGAATCCTGCTCATTGATTGGGAACATATCCTCCAGCAGTTTAATCTGCGACACCAAATTGTGGTGTGTAAGCATCACACCCTTAGGTTTTGATGTTGTACCCGATGTGTAGAGGATAACAGCCAAATCGTCGCTCTTAGGCTTCACTACCTCGCCTCGTTGAGAGACCGTTTGCGACAAAATTTTTAGATTCTTGGTGCGCACAACGACATTTAGAGTCTCTAAAACCCTCTTAGATATTCGGGTGTATAACTTATCCGACACCAATAGAGCCTTTGCTCCAGAGTGCTCGATAAGCATCTCTAAATCGTCATTTGTGAAATCCGGAAGGAGCGGAACAGCAACCATTGCTGCTGTGGTCACCGCAAAATAGCACGCTCCCCAGTTGGGCATATTACTACTTAGTATCACGACTTTGTCGCCAGAGTTAAGACCCGCATTAACAAGTATCTCTTGAACATGTGATATTCTGCGACCCGCCTCTTCATAGGTAACATCCTCACGCTCATACATCGAGTATGCAATATTCTGAGGATAACTTTTGAGGCTGTGTTGAACCAAGTCGTAAAGTGTCTCTCTTGTCATAAATTATTTAGTATTTATTTTTAGTCAATCGTCTATATCTCAGATTGTTAATCTGATATAGATAATTCGATATATTAACATTAACTGCAAATATACTCTATTATTTTATAATTTTAACTACTTTTGAACAAAAATATTGCACAAAAGAACAAAATGGTTGACATTTCGCACATAAAAAAACTAGCTTTAACTCACGGATTTAACATCTGCGGTGCGACTCGTGCGACACCTCTTTTGGAAAATAAACGATACTTTACAGAGTGGCTCGATGGTGGTTATGCCGAACCTCTACCATATATATTTAATTTTCAAGATGTTAGATTCAACCCTTCAACACTTCTTGATGGTGCACGTTCGGTTATAGTGTGTGGCGTAAGCTACAAAAACGAATATAGCCTTTCGCAAGCCCCACCTCGCATAGCCTCCTATGCTCTATGTCGTGATTACCACAAAACAATCCGCAAGATGTTGAAGTCAATGCTACGTGATATGCAGCAACTATACCCAAACCTTCAAGGACGATGCTTCACCGACTCAGCTCCTCTACTCGAAAAACAGCTAGCCGTGAATTGTGGACTCGGGTGGATCGGCAGACAATCTCTACTTATAAACCCTCAATATGGATCATTTATTCTCTTAGGTGAAATTGTAATTGACTTAGAGATAGATACATACAACACACCTTATGAGTTAAACCATTGCAAAAACTGTCGACTTTGCATCGACTCATGCCCTGTTGGTGCTATCAATGAAAATCGCACCATAGATACACGAAAATGTATCTCAGCTAGAACCATAGAGTTCGATGACTCCCACTCTTGTCTACCTCTCAACGGGTGGATCTTTGGCTGCGACGAGTGCCAAAGTTGTTGTCCTCACAACAAAAAAACGCCACTACATAGCAATAGAAATTTCGATATCTCAACCCCTCATCTATCCTCCGAAGAGTGGCAAATATTGAACGAAGATGACTTCACACAACATTTTGCAGCAACCCCTCTAAAACGTGCTGGTATTGATCGAATAATCAAAAACGTAATAGGTATAGGCGTTTAGACCACCCATCTTATGAGTTGCTATACAGCCGTTTTGGTTCATTTTGAACCATCCTAAC
>JAWXSU010000146.1:0-4448 GCA_044434245.1 Rikenellaceae bacterium
CATCTCCAATAGTACTCTTAAAAACACACCAATAATTATTTTACCCTACTTATTTTCAATTCAACAGCAAAAAATCTCATCACCAATAGCACTCTTAAAAACACACCAATAATTATTTTGCACTACTTAGATATGTTGGGTCACGTAAATAATATTGTGCTGCAAAATTATTTCGATTTGGGCAAGATGCAATATTTTACTGATGTTTTGGGTTTTCCGCCGCTGTGGAGCGAGGAGGCGTTTATTGTGGTCAACACCACGACGGATTATTTCGAGGAGGTGCGAATCGAAGATCGATTTTATGTCACTACACGAGTCGAAAAAGTTGGGACGAAGAGTATCACCTTTGTGCAGGATATAGTTAGTTCTGTGACACAACGAGTTAAGTGCCATAGTCGCTCGGTGTTAGTCGGGTTTGACCTCCGTCGAAGGGTCGGAATTGAGGTTCGACCGGAGCTTAGGGAGATGATTTTGGTTCATGAGGGAGAGAAAAGTTTGTAAAAAGCTGTAATAGAGATAAAAAAGTTGCAAAAAAGATTGGCAAATGTGTTGTTAATACAAAAATAATACGTACCTTTGCAGTCCTATTGGGTGTATAGTGCCCATGGGTTTAGAGAATTTTATTTATTAATTAAGGACAAAACGTTAAAATGCCAACTATTCAACAGTTAGTAAGAAACGGACGAGTGCACGCAGTAGACAAGAGTAAGTCTCCAGCACTCGCAGCGTGTCCCCAACGCCGTGGTGTTTGTACTCGTGTGTACACAACAACACCAAAGAAGCCAAACTCGGCTATGCGTAAGGTTGCACGTGTAAGATTGACAAACGGTAAGGAGGTGAATGCCTACATCCCAGGAGAGGGTCACAACCTACAGGAGCACTCAATCGTATTAGTTCGTGGTGGTCGTGTAAAGGACCTTCCAGGAGTACGTTATCACTTGGTGCGCGGTGCACTCGACTCAGCAGGAGTTGATGGACGTCGCCAACGCCGCTCAAAGTATGGAACTAAGCGTCCAAAGCCAGGAGCAGCACCAGCAGCAGCAGGTAAAAAGAAAAAGTAATTAAAAAACAATTTTAGTTTTTAGAAAAAGCAATGAGAAAAGCTAAGCCAAAAAAGCACATTCTACTTCCAGATCCTAAGTTTAGCGACATCGAGGTTACTCGTTTCGTTAACAACTTGATGTTGGACGGTAAGAAGAGTATTGCCTACACAATTTTCTACGATTCGTTAGAGTTGGTAAGCAAGAAGATGAAGGATGCTGATAAATCTCCACTTGATGTTTGGAAACAAGCATTAGAGAATATCACACCCCAAGTCGAAGTTAAGTCAAAGCGTATCGGTGGTGCGACATTCCAAGTTCCAATGGAGGTTCGACCAGAGCGCAAGATTTCTATCTCTATGAAAAACCTTGTCCTTTACTCACGCAAGCGCGCTGGTAAATCAATGGCAGAGAAACTCTCAGCTGAGATCGTAGATGCATACAATCAGCAGGGTGCTTCATTTAAGCGTAAAGAGGAGATGCACCGCATGGCGGAGGCAAATAAGGCTTTTGCACATTTTAGATTTTAATATATAATATATAGGAGAAGAAAAAGATGGCAAGAGATCTTAAATATACTCGTAACTTCGGTATCATGGCGCACATCGATGCTGGTAAGACTACCACATCAGAGCGTATCCTTTTTTACACAGGTAAAACTCACAAAATCGGTGAGGTACACGATGGTGGAGCTACTATGGACTGGATGGTTCAGGAGCAAGAGCGTGGTATCACAATCACATCTGCTGCGACAACCGCATTTTGGGACTATAAGGGTAAGCAATACCAAATGAACCTTATCGATACCCCAGGACACGTTGATTTCACCGTAGAGGTGGAGCGTTCATTGCGTGTATTGGATGGTGCTGTAGCTACATTCTGTGCAGTAGGTGGTGTTGAGCCACAATCTGAGACAGTATGGCGTCAAGCAGATAAGTACAATGTACCACGTATGGGTTACGTCAACAAGATGGATCGTACGGGTGCAGATTTTTATAATGTTTGTTCTCAAATCAAGGAGATCTTCGGTGCTAACGCACTTCCTGTAGTTCTTCCTATCGGTGCTGAGGATAAATTTGAGGGTCTTATCGACCTTGTTTACAACAACGCAATCTACTACTTTGATGACAAGACTATCCGTGATAACTTCGAAATCAAAGAGATCCCAGCAGATATGGCTGAGGAGGCAGCAGAGTGGCGTGCAAAACTCATCGAGGAGGTAGCTTCTACCGATGATGCGATGATGGAGAAGTTCTTTGAGGATCCAGATTCAATCACAGCTGAGGAGTTGTTGACAGCTATCCGCAAGGCTACTATCGACATGCAGATCGTTCCTATGTTGTGTGGATCATCTTTCCACAACAAGGGAGTTCAAAAGTTGTTGGATTACATCATGGCTTTCCTTCCAAGTCCACTTGACTTGCCAGCTGTTGAGGGTACTAACCCAAAGACTGAGGAGGCTACAAGTCGTGAGGCTACATCTTCAGAGCCTTTCTGTGGTTTGGCGTTTAAGATCGCTACTGACCCATTCGTAGGTCGTTTGGCTTTCGTACGTGTATACTCAGGTAAGTTGGATGCAGGTTCTTACGTATTGAACTCAAGAAGTGGCAAGCGTGAGCGTATCAGCCGTATCTATCAAATGCACTCAAACAAGCAGAATCCAATGGAGACTGTAGAGGCAGGAGATATCTGTGCAGCTGTAGGATTCAAGGATATCCGCACTGGAGATACTTTGTGTGCAGAGAATGCACCAATCGCTCTAGAGCAAATGACATTCCCAGAGCCAGTTATCGGTCTTGCGATCGAGCCTAAGACTCAAAAGGATGTTGATAAGTTGGGTATTGCACTCGGAAAACTTTCTGAGGAGGATCCAACATTCACAGTACACACTGACGAGGATTCAGGTCAAACTGTAATTAGCGGAATGGGTGAGCTCCACTTGGATATCATCGTTGACCGTCTAAAGCGTGAGTTTGGTGTTGAGATCAACCAAGGTGCACCACAAGTAAACTACAAGGAGGCTCTTACTCAAACGGTTCAACACCGTGAGGTATTTAAGAAGCAGACCGGAGGTCGTGGTAAGTTCGCCGACATCATCTTCGAGATCGGTCCAGCAGAGGAGGGACAAACAGGTCTTGTATTTGTTGATGAGGTTAAGGGAGGTAACGTACCTAAGGAGTTTATCCCATCAGTACAGAAGGGATTCCAAACAGCTATGGCAAATGGAGCTTTGGCAGGTTATGTTATCGACTCAATGAAGGTTACTTTGAAGGATGGTTCATTCCACCCTGTCGATTCAGATCAGTTGTCTTTCGAGATCTGTGCTCGTAACGGATTCCGTGTTGCTGCACCAAAAGCAGGTTCAGTTATCATGGAGCCAATTATGAACGTAGAGGTTGTAACTCCAGAGGAGTCAATGGGAGATATCATCGGTGACTTGAACAAGCGTCGTGGTCAGATTTCAGGAATGGAGTCTAAGGGTACTGCACGTGTAGTGAAGGCTAAGGTGCCACTCTCAGAGATGTTCGGCTATGTGACTGTATTGCGTACTATTTCTTCGGGACGTGCTACATCATCAATGGAGTTCTCTCACTTCGACGAGGTTTCCGCTAACCTTGCTAAAGAGATTATCGAGAAGTCAAGCGGTAAAGTTAAGGGATTAGAATAGACAAACAATATGAATCAAAAGATTAGAATCAAACTTAAGTCTTTCGACCACAACCTCGTTGATAAGTCAGCAGAGAAGATCGTTAAGACTGTGAAGAGCACTGGTGCTGTAGTTAGCGGTCCTGTGCCACTTCCAACAAAGAAACAGATATTTACTGTAAACCGTTCAACCTTCGTAAACAAGAAGGCACGTGAGCAGTTCCAACTTTGCACTTTCAAGCGCATTCTTGATATCTACTCATCTACACCAAAGACTATTGATGCTTTGATGAAGTTGGAGTTGCCATCGGGAGTTGAGGTTGAAATCAAAGTCTGATAATTTGTGATTGAATAGAGCGCGTTTTTGGTACTTCCCTCGTCTCTTAAATGCTCACGTACTATAGTACGCTCCGCTTTAAGAGACTTCACGAACCGACGTAGCAAACGAATGCAATCGAGTTTACTCGAATTGCTGAGTTGCAAGGAGGAGGACGAAGTCAAGCCCCAAAACTCATCTCTCTATTCAATCACAACTACAACCCAAACAGGGAGGGAGTGGCTGCCCTTCCTGCTACAAAAAAACCGAAGGCGTGATTGATGCTTGCAAAAGCTGAAAATCGTAGCATTTGAAAAACGGGGGTTACGTAACCCTGCAGATTCGGATATGCGAGTTGCTCACTTCACCAAGATTTATGCAGATGATGCCGTCTGCCTCTGGTCTTAAATGTTCATTTATTAATCAAAGTAATTCGACAAAATGTC
>JAWXSU010000147.1:0-4441 GCA_044434245.1 Rikenellaceae bacterium
TACTTTCGTACTCTCCTTGCCACTTCATGAAGTATCCATCGGGGAGTTTTATAGCTTCGATTTTATCGACAATCTCTTTGCGTGCATCCTCAGCACCCACCTGAGGGATGTTATTGGCTTGTGCTCGCATAGATCTTTCGCCTTTATATCTGACGATTACTGGATCTTCCCATTTGATCTTAATTCCATTTATTGATTGGCTCAGAGGTATTGTAGCGAGAGTCGATGCAACAACATCCTCCGCCGATAGTGCTCCACTCATCAACCCTTTTAGGGTCTCACCACTGAGTGCTTTTGTTGAGGGTATCAACGAAAATATCGGTGCTGATTCCAATTCGTCAATGCGATTTCCGTCGCTATCGACACACTTCACAACAATAGTTCCACTATCTGTACCATCATAAATTTGCGATGTGGGGAGTCCATCCGTCGATGCGAGCAGAGAGAGTGCGACATCTTGACGACTAAGCCCCACCTCGCGTGCTACAGCTTGGTTGTAGTCCACCTCCAAGAGTGGGGTTTTAGGTTCCCAATCAGATGTTATGAGTGTGATTTTGTCGCACCCAGCCATAATCTCTTGCGCTTGACGAGTTAAATCTCTAAGTACATCGGGATCAGCACCCGTGAATGTCACCTCTAGGGGGTATTTGTTGTACATCAAGTTGTAACGCTTCACTCGTGAATATGCCTGAGGGAAGTTGTCATTGATGTATTGTTGGATTTGAGCCGCACCATCTACAAGAACTTTTTCGTCGACAAACTCAACAATCAAATCTCCATACGACATTGAGGGTGTTGCGATGCTTCGCACCAAATTATATCGGCTCGGAGTAGCACCTACCGATGTTGTGACGTGTGTCACATCCTCTCTCGAAAGTAGGTATTTCGCCAAAGAGTCGATATCTTTACGGGTGAACTCTGGGTCGACACCCTCGGGAAGTTTGTACTCTATATATAGCTGATTATACGCCAGATCAGGGAAGAAACTCTGAGGCAAAATACGATATACAAATCCGCACGCCACAACCATCATAATTGCCGATGCAATCGCCACAGTTCTATTGTGTAGTGCCCAGTTGAGTATCGCAGCTAGAGCTCTTTGACTCCACCCTTTCTTCTTCTCGATCTCTTGTGTTGTGTTGGTTTTTAATATCCCCTTAGCCATCAATGGAACCATCGTGAGTGATAGTACCCAGCTCAGCAACAGCGACACTGCCAACACAATAAACAGATCTCGCACATATACACCTGCCGTGTCGGGAGAAAGGAAGATAGGCAAAAATGCAAGTATAGCGATAAGTGTCGCCCCCAGCAATGGCATTGCAGTTTTGCTGCCAATCTCTGTGAGATATCGTGAACGTAGTCCTCCCTTTTTTGAATCTATCAATATTCCATCAACAATCACAATCGCATTGTCGACCAACATACCCATTGCCAATATAAACGATGCCAAAGATACACGTTGCAGCGTACCATCGAAAACTCCTAAGAAGAGTATCGACCCGAGCACCGTAACTAGTAGTGTCACACCCAACAACACACCGCTTCGTACCCCCATTGCAAACATCAAAACAACGACTACGATAGCGATAGATTCCAACAAGTTGATGATAAATGTATTGATCGCATTTTCAACCTTTTCGGGTTGATAGAAAACCTTATGACACTCAACACCGGCAGGTAGTTTCGTCTGCTTGAGTTCGTCGAGTAGAGTTTCAACCTCACGCCCCACCTTTGTGATATCTGTTCCTGCAAGAGCCGAAATCGAGATGCCAATAGCTGGCTTTCGATCAAAGAACATTGCATTTCGTGTCGGTTCGAGGTATCCTCTCTCGATGCGAGCGATATCTTTTAGTAATATCTGATCCCCCTCGTGACCTTGAATTATTAGGTTTTGCAGCTCCTGCGGAGTGGTGAATTTATCGTTTACACTCACTCTAATGCGATGCTCTCCGCTTTTGAAATATCCCGAATAAACACTTTTGTTTTGCCCCATGATGGTTTGAATAACCTCCGTAGGCGAGATTCCTAGGTGCGCAATACGATCTTCGTATATCGAGATATCTACCGTTGGCGACATCACACCGAAGAGCTCAATTTTAGAGATCCCCTTGATTCGCTGCACACGTTTTTTTATGAGATCCGCATAATCGGTCAACTCCTCATTGGTGTAACCATCGGAAGAGAGTGCGTAGAACATTCCAAATACATCTCCATAACTATCAACAACCACACTCGTATTCGCACCCTCGGGTAGCTTAGATTGTGCATCTGATATCTTACGTCGAAGGATATCCCACTGCTGCTCAATCTCACCAGTAGGTGTTGTGCGGTCGATATTTATGGTGATAATCGAAAGGTCTGCCGTGGAGCGGCTATCAATCTTCTCGACTCCCTTCATCGTGTATATCGCCTTTTCGAGAGGATCTGTAACTTGCAACTCAACCTCATATGATGATGCTCCGGGGTATGTCGTCACAATAACCGCTTGTTTTACTGTGATCGCAGGATCTTCCAATTTACTCATATTGATATACGAGAGCACTCCCCCCACAACCAATATCGTAATGAAGTAATATACTAATTTGCTATTTGCTAAAGCCCATTTACTAATATTCATCGCCCTACAATATATTTCCAACATTTGATTTCGATGCACTCTGAAGAGGCTCAACACGTTGCCCCGGAGTTAGAGTGTTTACTCCAGCTGTAACAACAATATCGCCTGCTGAGACACCATTCTTGATAATGGCACTTCCATCGTTGTGAATCTTGTCGACAACAACACGTTGAAGTTGCACAACTCCATCCTTTATTTTCCATACACAGCACTCGCCATCTCGCTGTACGATAGCACCAAAAAGTAATGATACCGCCATATTGTCCTCCCCCGAGTAGTTGAGTTGCACCATAGTCGACACCCCCAAAGTGGGATATATACCATCGCTTGCAACAACTCTAAATTTAGCCTCGTAGAGTTGATTAAGATTTGCTTTATGAGAAATTCCGATCCTCTCTAAATTGAATGTCTTTCCAGCAAAAGATGTCAATGTAGCATTCGCAGAGAGCAACTCTTGGTGTCGAAGATACTCCGACGACGGGAGATTTACAATGATCTCGGGTGCCGCAGATGACACAAATTTCACAATAGGTGTACCTGCCGCTACTGCCTCGCCTCTATGGAAATTTACGCTTTGGATGTAACCATCAAATGGTGCTTTAAGTTGAGTATCCTCGTATGCGTTTTTATGAGCCGCCAACTGAGACGAAATCTGTCTTAATCCGCTCACAGCCTTTTCGTAGTCGTTTTGAGAAACACTCTTCTCAGCATATAGGACTGAGATTCTCTCCACCTCTCCATTTATTGCATCCCACTTAGCTTGTGTAGCTTCGAGTTGAATTTTGTAGTCACGCTCATCCATATAGGCAATAATTTGACCATCACGCACATAATCTCCACTATTCACGACAATTCGATCTATAACACCTGCCACACGAAACGACAAATTTACATCCGCTGCCGCCACAATCTTTCCAGGATACGACACAGATTCCACAATCTGACCTACGCTCTTCACCTCCTCGCACTTCACTTTTTGGGTGTAATTTTTCACATCTTGACCTCCACCGCAAGAGCTAAGCAGAAGCAATATCAACGCAAGAAAACTTAACTTTGAATTCATATCTATATTTTTATAATTTGCTCTAAATGACTTCACAAAGGTACGCAACATAAGAAGAATAAAGATATGATTATGTAGAAAAAAATGTGGAAATTTGGGTATTTTTATTATTATCGCTGAACAACTACCGAAAATTTTATATAAATTTGTATTATGGCAAACCACAATTACATATTAAATAAAGTCGAGCACTTCAGTGATGCAGACCGTGATAACCTTTTTCGTTCTCCAACTCTGATCTCTGGAGGAGGGTTGATGCTGTGTACATCAGCTGGGTGCAATGTATTGATTAATGCAAAATCATATAGTGTCGGGATGTGGGATTTGATTGTTGTCTCCCCCTTCTCCATAATTCAGGTTATAGATATTGACCCCGATTTTGATTGTGTGATAGTTGGTGCGGCGTTAGATTTCTTTTCACGTATTGATGTCCCCAACAAAGGTGAACTTTTTATTGAGATCACCAACCACCCCTCGATATCGCTCACAAAAGCAGAGGCGCAGGAGATTATATCATTGCGTGATATGTTGATTCGTGAGGAGCAGGATAGTGGCAAACCTTTTTTCGAAGAGGTGCGCAACTCAATTTTGTTAATTATTATATTTAAGGTATTTGCTCTATACACAAATCGAGAGCCTAACCGAGAGCAGCGACAAAGCCGTAACGGAGAGATTCTAAACTCATTTATTGTCGACCTGCTCAAACATAATTACCAAGAGCGAAAATTGGATTTTTATGCCCAAAAGCAACTAATTAC
>JAWXSU010000148.1:0-4424 GCA_044434245.1 Rikenellaceae bacterium
TTTCTGATTTTGACATAAAAAATTACCTTAATTGAAACACGTTTCAATTAAGGTAATAAATCTTTGTGAATGTCAACATGTTACAACGGTTTCACCAACCATTTTTGACCACATTGCCCAGAAAAGCAAAAAGGTTAGATAGTTGCCAATCAACTATCTAACCTTTTAAATGGTGCCCAGGACGAGACTCGAACTCACACGGGCTAATGCCCACTACCCCCTCAAAGTAGCGTGTCTACCAATTCCACCACCTGGGCTTAATACTTATCTGTTTAAGCGATTGCAAAGATACGTTTTATTTATTAATATTCCAAATTTTTTCTATGGTTAAATAGATCTTTGCTGGTGAGGCTCACTATCTGTTTGATATTTGTTCTTGAAGTTCGTAATATAATCTTTGTACGGGCAGACCCATAACATTATAAAACGACCCCTCGATACGTTCGACCCCAATATACCCGATCCACTCCTGAATACCGTACGATCCCGCTTTGTCGAGTGGAGAGTATTGTTTAACATAATGATCTATCTCTTCGCAAGTTAGCTCTCGAAACCACACCTTTGTATGAGTCGAGAACCCTCGCTCGAATTTTGAACCTCGAATGAAAACTCCTGTCGTCACTTGATGCTCCTCACCCGAGAGGCGACGCAGCATATCTCGTGCATCCTGCTCGGAGTTGGGTTTACCTAGAATCTCTCCTCTACTTATTACCACAGTGTCGGCCGTAATAACTAACTCTCTATCAGAAAGCTCCTTAGGAAAGTGTTCGCTTTTGAGTTTTGCGAGATACAATGGCACATCCTCTGACGCTAAGTTTGAGGGAAATACCTCATCAACTTCATATTTCACAATCTCCGCCTCCAATCCGACATCACTCAAAAGTTGACGCCTACGTGGTGATTGCGATGCCAAATATAGCTTATACCCCTGCTCCTCAAGCTTTTTGTGTAGCAACATATCTATCTAATATCGAAATTTAAAAGTTCTCGTCCGCACAACGACGCACTAAGAGTGTCGCCCCCTTTCACAGCTCCAACTCCAACTGGTGTTCCTGTGTAGATGAGATCGCCAATTTTGAGCGTCATAAATTGAGACACATAGCTAATGATGTGATCCACCGTGAATATCATATCTGCCGTAAACCCCTGTTGTCTAACCTCTCCATTTAGCGACATCTCGAAACTAAGGTTCTGGATATCTCCGCCCAACTCCTCCAAAGATATAAATTGTGGAGATAGAGCTGCCGAGTGGTCAAACGCCTTACAATGCTCCCACGGCAACCCCTTAGCTATCGCCTCACGCTGAATATCTCGTGCCGTAAAGTCGATTCCAAGCCCCACCTCCGAGTAGCAACGTGCCGCAAATTTTTGATCTATTGCCTTAACTACACGGTTAATTTTAACCACCACTTCGCATTCGTAATCTACACGTTGCGAGAATGATGGCACATAAAAAGGATCATTATTTCGAAGTAGTGCCGTATCGGGTTTTAGAAAGTATAATGGCACTTCGGGCACATCGCCCCCATCGTTTAGCTCAGCAACATGTTCTCGATAGTTGCGACCTATGCATATAATCTTCATCTCTATTTTTTTAGTAGTGAAACCATACGTTTGGCGAAGCGGTCACTTGCTCCCACCTCACCGATTATTTTCCGCAACTCCTCGAAGTCCGAAATCATTTTTTCTCTGCCAGCACCTCCTTTAACTATTTGACTCAAAGCATCAATAGCATCTTCTGGATCCATCGACGACTGCACAATCTCTCGCACCGCCTCACGTCCCAAACTCAAATTCACGAGCGAGATAAATGGAATTTTAAGAAAATATGGACGTACAAAGTTATGGAATGCCGGTATTCTGAACACCACAACTTCGGGTATTCCCATAAGTGCAGTCTCCAATGTCGCTGTCCCCGACGTGACGAGTGCCGCCTCGCTGAGATTTAGCAGTTCATAGGTTTGGTCGCAGACATATTTTATATCGCTCCCCTCCAGATGTTTATCATACTCCGAACGATCCAACCACGAGACACCAGCTACAACAAATTGGTGCTGAGCAAACGCCTTAGCGATTTCGACCATAAATAGTAAATTCGCCTTAATCTCGCTCTTGCGACTTCCTGCGAGTATCGCTATAATGGGTCTATCCTCCAGCTTGTTTTTTGACAGGAAGATCTCTCTTTGAGGTAGCGAACTACGACGTTGTTCTAGCGCATCGACGAGTGGATTTCCTTCGAAATGTGGTGTTATCCCCTTGCCTTTGAAGTATTCATACTCGAAAGGAAATATCACATATAACTCATCTACATATTTGTGAATCAACTTAATACGCCCCTCATTCCATGCCCACACCTTGGGTGCGATGTAGAAGTGAGTCTTTACACCAATGCTTTTAGCATACTTCGCCATTTTGAGGTTGAATCCTGCATAATCGACCAATATCACCACATCGGGAGCATACTCTTTGACTTGTCGTTTACACTCCGATATCTGCCCCAATATCGTAGGTAAGTTGAGTAGGATTTGGAAAATTCCAAAAAAGGAGCTCTCACGATAGTGTTTCATGAGGTTTTTAGCACCACCAACCTCCGCCATTTTATCACCGCCCCAGAATCTAAACTCTGCATGCGGATCCTCCTTTAATATACCCCGCATAAGGTTTGCAGCATGGAGATCTCCCGAAGGTTCTCCCACAATCACAAAGTATCTCATAGCTTTTCGAGTAGGTCTGGTCTTAGCTGTTTCGTCCTCTGGTAAGATTGCTCCTCACGCCACCTATCCATCGCTGCGAAATTTCCCGAAAGCAACACATCTGGAACTCTCCACCCTCTGAAATCTGCTGGACGAGTATATACCGGAGGTGCTAGAAGGTTATCTTGAAAGCAATCCGTGAGGGCCGAAGCCTCATCCCCTATCGCTCCAGGAAGTAGTCTCACAACTGAATCTGCGATTACACACGCCGCCAACTCCCCTCCCGTGAGAACATAATCTCCGATCGAGATCTCACGAGTTATGAGGTGTTCACGTATGCGGTAGTCGACACCTTTGTAGTGACCGCAGAGTATGATTATATTTTCGAGTGTCGATAATCTATTTGCCTCCTGCTGGTTGTGAGTGATGCCATCGGGAGATGTGTAGATTATCTCGTCGTAGTGACGCTCCGACTGCAACTTCTCGACAAGAGCAAATATTGGCTCTGGTTTCATCACCATCCCCGCCTCCCCGCCAAAGGGGTAATCATCTGTTGTGCGATGTTTGTCGGTTGCGTAGTCTCGAATATTGTGCACCACAATCTCTGCCAATCCACTCTGCTGTGCACGCTTTAGGATCGACTCATTGAGTGGCGATGTCAATAGTTCGGGAACTACCGTTAGGATATCAATTCTCATATCGTTAGTACTTTACCTCTTCGTTGATAACCTCCACAATAAAGGGATTGTACATCGTTTCGTGACCGATAGTGGTATCTTCACTATGCCCCGGATATATTCTGACCTCATCGCCTAAAGGTATCACATTCTTGAGTATCGAAGTCATTAGTTGTCGGTAGTCACCACCTGGCAGGTCGGTACGTCCGATGCTCTCTTTGAAGATTGTATCTCCCGTGATTAGCACCTTTCCGTTGGGTTCGTACAAACATACATGACCCGGTGTGTGACCCGGTGTGGGGATAATTTGCAACACCGTCTCTCCAAATTCTATCTTCTCGGAGCCCTTCAAATCGATATCTATAGATGATGGCATCTCCCCTAAAGTCATCCCATATATCGAACAACCTGTTGGTTGTGAGTCTAATAGATATTGGTCATCGCTCGACATTGCCAATGGCACATTATATCTTTTGCGCACAAACTCCACCCCCATAGCGTGGTCGAAGTGACCATGCGTATTGATCGCAACAACAGGTGTTAGGTTGTTTTCTGCGATGAAATTCTCCAACGCTTGATTCTCTCTTGTGTTGCTATTTCCCGCATCAATAATTGCGCACTCTCCCGTTGCATCCCATATAATATAGGTATTCTCCGCTACGAAGTTAAATACCAAAACTGCTATTTTCATCTCTCAAAAATTTATTATGCCACAAAGGTACAAAAAAATAACTACTCATCAATACGTGTGATCTTTGCACCCAACGCATTTAGACGTCCATCAATATTCATATATCCTCGATCTATCTGCTCTATATTTTGGATTGTACTCACCCCCTCGGCACACATCGCTGCAATGAGCAGTGCAACTCCGGCACGAATATCGGGCGATGTCATTCTTGCTGCCCTCAGTTTAATTCTATTATCCAGACCTATGACTGTCGCACGGTGGGGATCACACAATATAATCTGCGCCCCCATGTCGATTAATTTATCGACAAAGAATAGACGACTCTCAAACATCTTCTGATGTATCAACCCCGCCCCTTTCGCC
>JAWXSU010000149.1:0-4385 GCA_044434245.1 Rikenellaceae bacterium
TATTTTACCCTAATTATTTTCAATTCAATAGCAAAAAATCTCATCTCCAATAGCACTCTTAAAAATACACCAATAATTATTTTACCCTACTTATAAGCGGATATAATCTTGCTTTTCCAAAACTTTTTTCATATTTTTGTGATACTAAGAATCTGTTTAAGTTTTTCTCACTTAAACAGATTTTAAAATCACAACCCTAAAAATATGAAAAAAAACTTTTTTACGCTTCTGGCGTTACTAGCCACGGTATCTTTAGCCGAGGCACAAACCGTAGATCTGAAAAAATCTACAGAGGTAGAATTTGACCATTTCTGGAGCACGGGATGCGGTGCAGGACGTGCTAACGAGGGTCTCCGTGCCGATTGGTTGGAGCAGCTAAAGCAGGCTCACGAAGATTGCGGATTCCGATATGTTCGCATGCACGGACTGTTCCACGACGATATGCACATCTGCCACCTTAACAAAAATGGCAAGATGACATACAGTTGGCAATATGTCGATGTACTTTTTGATCGCATGCTCGATATGGGGGTACGTCCATTCGTAGAGCTTGGATTCTTCCCCGAAGAGATCGCAGCCGAAAATAGCAAGACTCAATTCTGGTGGAAAGCTAATGTTACGGTCGATCCCGACAAAACATTCCCTATGTGGGCTGATTTGGTCAAAAACTTCACTCAACATGTTGTCGACAGATATGGTATTGATGAAGTACGCACATGGTACTTTGAGGTGTGGAATGAGCCTAACCTATCGGGAAGTTTCCTCGATGGTACAAAGTCTGACTACTTCAACCTCTACAAATTGGCTGTTACTGAGATCAAAAACATCGACTCTGAGCTTCGTGTAGGAGGTCCTTCGACAAGTAACTTCACAGCCGATGAGCGTTACTCTGGCGAGAAAATGGATCACAGCAAATCTAGATTCTACAACAATGACATTATCAACAAACAGCAGTGGAAAGCTCCTTGGATGGAGGATTTCTTGGCTTTCTGCCAAAAGGAGAAACTCCCTGTAGACTTCATCTCTACACACCCATATCCAACCGATTATGCGCTTGATCCAGAGGTGGGACGTAGCAAGAGTGCGACACGTTACATCAACTCTACACGTGACGACATCCAGTGGCTCAATGATATTCTCGCAAAGAGCAAATATCCAAATGCAGAGATCCACCTAACAGAGTGGAGCACAAGTCCTAACAGTAGAGATCGCATGCACGACGAGTTGCCACCTGCAGCATTTATCCTTAAGACAAACTTGCAAAATATCGGCAAGACGAACTCTCTGATGTATTGGACATTTACCGATGTTTTCGAAGAGAAGGGCGGTGGCGAAGATATCTTCCACGGTGGTTTCGGAATGCTCAACTTGCAAGGTATTGTTAAACCTAGCTACCATGCATATCGCATGTTGAACCAACTTGGCGACAAGATGATATACAACACCGATCCAGTATGTGTCACTCGTAACAGCAAAAACGACAAGATTGTAGCTTTGGCATATAACTACCCCGAAGAGTATATATCTACAGTCCCTGCGTCGAACAATGTTGGATCTTACATGAAGAGCTCGAGCAAAGATCTAGACTTCACAATCACAGGTCTTACACCAAACGCTACGGTATTTATCGAGACTTTGGACAACGAAAATGGAAATGTGATGTTCACATATCGTGCTATGGGTAAACCACACAGCCCAACACGTGAGCAGATCAAGATGCTTAAAGAGGCTGCATGGAATACCCAAAAAGAGGCTCTTACAGCTGATAAAAATGGTACCCTCACAATCAAACGTGAACTTACACCATGGAGTTGCTTACTCATAACAGAGATGTAGAGTTATCTACTTAATATAAATAAACGAGAGTTCGAAAATTCGAACTCTCGTTTATTTAAGTAGTGTAAAATAATTATTGGTGTATTTTTGAAAGTGCTATTGGATATGAGATTTTTTGCTATTGAATTGAAAATATAGTGGTTCTACATTGAGATTTAATAGTGAAAAATATCGCTCCAAGAGTGCTATTAAAAATATGGCAATAATTGTTTTTCACTACTTATTATGTGTATTCGCAAAGAGGGAAAGAAACTTTGCTAGAATTTATACCCGACAGACAACGTAAACGAATTATTTGTAGATCTATAATCCTTATCGTAATCGTAATGCTCCGACTCTTTGAATGTATTTATCACACCAATCGAATATCTCATATCGAAAGTTATATGCTCCGTAAAACCCCATGTGATACCAATTGGAACTGCCAAATCAAACACCTTATATCCTGCATCTGAATACCCCGAAGGCTCTAGATCCCAGTTATATGCACCATTGTACTCTTTCGAGAAACCATCGCTATTTGACAACTTCGTAGTACTATTCTCCGATACCAAAAATCCTGGTTGGATACCGACATTAAACGACATTCTCAGATTCTTCACAAAATAGTAGTTAAAGAGAATTGGAACGTTGATATATGAAAATCTATGCGTCACCGTGCAATCTTCATAACTACCATACTCCTCCGTATCGTCATCATACAACCCCTCGACAGTTGGATATTTGTACCTTACACCCTGTTGCGAAAAAAGCACCTCACCGCTTAACGAAACCGACTCATTAAACTTATACTCCGCAGTGATACCCGCAGATGCTCCAAAACGTGGTGCTCGATATTGGTCACGTCCCTCAATATCCTCTCCGTGTGAAGATGCTGTAGAGATATTGAGTCCCACCTTTGCTCCCACCGAGAACTCTTGAGCCGAAGCTGTTGTTACGCAAGCAACTGCAAAGAGTGCCACAATAGTAGATATATATCTTTTCATATTTTTAAATTATATTCTTTAAACGTTCTATGCGCTACAAAATTATGCAATTTTTTTTTTGACACAATTTTTTGACGCAGTTTTTATACCATTTTAACTGTTCACAACCTTTTTTTTGTGCAAAGCTCTACTTCTTGCAAAATATGCGAGCCACTCGATTAATGAATTTAGACATCGAGCGTTGGTTGCGAAGAGGTCCTCCCAACTCACGTTCAAAGAACTCTGCATGTCGACGATTTAGGATCTCTGTTACATGCCCCTTAAGTTTTCGTCCTCTAATTCGTTTTGACCCGGCACGTCGACGATAGTAGAATGTAACCTTTGTGAGCCTTACAACCTTGCCTCCATCCTTTAGCATCGAGATCCAGAAATCCCAATCCTCACGTGTCATCAGCTCATCGCAATAACCTCCGATACGCACCCAATCCGCACGACGGTATAGAGCTGTTGTATCCATTAAATTTTTGCGTGCTAGAAGGTTCAACGAAAATGGCGGAAGAATCCACTCACCCTCACGATCCCCAATGAAATTTGTGCGTGGACATACCACCTTCACATCGTCGTCACGCATAATCGCCTCTACGGCAAGCGACACGAAATCCGGCGAGATCAAGTTATCACCATCGACGGGGAGAATAAATTCCCCTTTTGACTCACGCACAGCGTGGTTTCGTGCGGTGCATGCTCCAGCATTTGGTTGAGTGAGTACTCTCAAACGTGAATCCTTCGCCGCATACTCTTTAGCTATGGCAAGCGATGAATCTTTTGATCCATCATCCACGAGCACCACCTCAAAGGCTGGGTAGTCGGTAGCGAGTACAGAGTCTAATGTTTCACGGAGAAAATCCTCCATGTTGTAGACTGGGATGATAATCGATACTAATGGTTGATTACTCATTGTGTATTAAATTTTATCTAAACCTTTGGTATATTTCAACCAGTAGTATTTTAGTGGATTAGTATATTTAAGCTGTTTCCATGGGCGGCTACCATGTGGTCGATGGATAACCGGAAGGTTCACAAATAGATAGTTCTCGCACCCAACCTCCAAAGATTTGTGTGATATAGTCACATCGTGCCAATTTTTCTCGGGGTCGAGTTCGTTGAAATCGAAGCTCTTGAGCAATTTTAATGCCAACAATGAACAGCAGAAACTCAAATGTTTAGCCTCTTTAAACACCTCCGCCTTTCGCCCTTTAGCGTAAAGGTATGGATAGTTGATCTCTCCCCCATCATCGACCGTAACTGAGGCGGCAATACCACAACTCTCTCGCTGCATAGCTCCCTCAAAAAGCGATTGAAGAGTATGTTCACTCACCACGACATCCGACTCCACGATCAATAATCCAGCCTCCGATTCAATAGCGAGTTGTTGAGCTCGTTGCAAAACCAACAGGTAGTTTGGTGATGGATGATCCGTAATATCCGAAAGATTCACAAGCGTGAATCCCAACTCTTGAGATGCTGACTCCAAACGAGCCGTATTCTCTGCGGTACTAAAATCGTTATAGATAGTATACGTAAAAGGAGTTGTGATACGTGAGTTCATTATCGCCTTCGCAC
>JAWXSU010000150.1:0-4375 GCA_044434245.1 Rikenellaceae bacterium
ATATACTTGAAAATACCCATTACATCACTTCCCAATTTGTCGACTAGTACTCCACCAAAAATCGCAACAACGAATGATGCTATAGGACGAATTATAGCAAATGGAAGACCTAGTAATGAGTATGTTGCAAGAATCGAATCAACACCTGTTTGTGGCGTTCCCACCAAGAATGCTACCGTAGCTCCATCCGATGCCCCCTCTTTTTTGAGCGATATCGCAGTAGGTATCACACCACATGAGCATAACGGTAGAGGCACTCCTAAAAGTGCAGCCCCCACAACAGATCTGAATCCTTTGCGATGCAAAAATCTAGAGTATATAGTTTTAGGGACATACACGTGAAGTAGTCCAGATATAAGAAATCCAAGAATGAGATATGGAGACATCTCATTTAGGATTGTAAGTAATTCGTTTAGATAAATCATGATATTATGAGTCTGTTTAAATTCCATGCAAATATCGTACAAATTATTCTATTGTGCAATACCTGTCTTTAGGGATATATTGTATTGGGGGTGATGATTGTGACTCTACTACGGTTGTCTCCAGCATAAGTTTTAGACTCTTTTATTGCCTCCACTACTACATCTGCAAGTTTTAACAGGTTCTTCATAGCTGTGCTGTTATAATGGGTAGATAAAAAAAGAAAAACTACCGATGATAGTTTTTCTTTTAAAAATGATTTAAGTAGTGTAAAACAATTATTGCCATATTTTTAAGTAGTGAAAAACAATTATTGCCATATTTTTAATAGCACTCTTGGAGCGATATTTTTCACTATTAAATCTCAATATAGAACAACTAAGTAGTGTAAAACAATTATTGTCATATTTTTAAAAGCACTCTTGGAGCGATATTTTTCACTATTAAATTTCAGTATAGAACCACTATATTTTCGATTCAATAGCAAAAAATCTCATCTCCAATAGCACTCTTAAAAACACACCAATAATTATTTCACCCTATTTATTTTATAACTTTAGCACTAATCTTTATACTCTTAAATTTCTTGATTAGAGTCGCATCATCAGTTTTGTCTATATCGTAGCTCACGGTAACAATCTTACTTTTTACATCTACTTTGACATCCTCCACACCCTTTTGGTCTGGGATTTTATTCATGATTTTCTTTGCGCAACTTTCGCAATCAATGTCAGTCATGAATTTTGTTGTTGTGATTTTGTTTTTGTTCTCAACAACTTTTGTCGTCGCTGAGCTTTGTTGAACAACTTTTGTCGTCGTCGTTGTTGTTTGTTGTGTAGTCTTGCTCTTTGTTGCTGCCGAAACTGCCGAAACTGCCGAAATGCTCAATAGTGCAACTAAAGAAAATGTTAGAACTTTTTTCATTTGTTTTATGTTTTGAATTAAATATAGTGCAATATATAATTTTTTTTTCATACGGATGTTATTTTTTAATATATATTAAACCTCACACCAATATAAAATTTACGACCCATGAGTGGACCCCACACAGCCGAGGAGTTAAACTCCGTAGAGAATGGATCTTGCGCAGATAATATAGCATCGTGTTGTATGTAGTCTCCAATATTTTCGCAACCTGCGTATATCTCCCATCCTCTCACTCGTCTACTTATTTGTGCAAAAAAGATAGGGTAGGCGGGGGAGTCGCCACCTCCTGCATAGTTGGGGAGTCTGCTTGAGCCATTGAATTGTGCTGTGGCATCAAATGTCCACCTGCGCATATGTGTTGCATATTGCGCATTGAGTAGTGTCTTATAGCGGCTCACGAGTGGACGCTCCACGGTGTAATTCTCGCCCTGTGAATTGCGGAGGGTCATCTCGCTATCGGTGTATCTGAATGTGGCGAAAATATCCAATCTCTCGGTGGGTTTCCATGTGAAGTCAATTTGATAGGTGTCGGTTGTGGATTGTTCACCTGAGCTATATATGTGTATATACTCGCTATCCATCTCTTGGTCGACAATCACTTGGTTGAAGAATGATGTGCGGAAATAATCTAAACTAACTGTTGCATCTCCCGCCTTCAATATTCTGAAACTTTGTGTGAAACTACCACCAATAGTTAGAGCCTTCTCTTGTGGGTCGTAGTCGTTGTCGAACACAATAGATCTTCCCGTGGCGAGCACTCCGATATTGTCGGTTATGACGTTTGTGTTTCTGTACCCTACACCTGCCGATGCACGCAGAGTTGAGCTGGGGGTGATGTTCCACTTTACTTGACCTCGTGGTGTAAAGAATGTACGATCTAGTTTGTCGTTGTAGTCGCCTCTCGCCCCTGCAATTATTGAGAATGCATCTTTGAGATTATAGGTGTACTCCGCATATACTCCAACTTCGTTTTCGTTGCGCGAAAGGTCGAAGTAGTTAGTGTCTGACGATAGCCATGGTGTGTTGTTAGCTAACTGTTCGTCAATGCGCTGTAATGATGCCGACACGCCAACTATTAGCGATGACGATGATGAGAAGTAGTGGTTGTACATACCGTTGAACATCATGGTGTTCTCTATGCCCGAATAGTCGTTCAGACCGAAATATGCGGACTCGTTGAAGTAGTCATAATCTGCAACAAATGCAAAATTAGATCTTAGCTCACTTCCATCGGTGTTGTCAAATATCGCTCGTCCTACTGGAGCACCCAATTTTAAATATCCATTGATACCTCTATTTTGGATGTATGAGCCATAGATGTTTTTATCTAACATATCATCTCGCATGCTCTTCTCGTACTCTATGCTGCCACCTAATCTATCCTCCTCGACGAGTTTAAATCCCCAGCGTAATTGTACGCCATTGTCGGCTAGATAGCTCCATCTATTTGCAAAATTATATTGTTGAGTGAGAGCCATATCTCGAAATCCATCATTGTTGTGATCCATATTCACAAATGGCGCATCGGTATCTGCCGATGCATGAAATAGCATCACTGTAGATAGCTTACCGCTCTTGGTTACGGGGAGTGCTGATGATAGGTTCACCTCCGGACGCATTTCGTTGTTGAGGTATAAATTCAGAAATAAACGCTCATTGTCGGTAGGTTTGCGATACTCCAAATTTATCTGCCCCGTGATAGCTTCGTGTCCTGCTGTTACAGAGGAGATGCCTTTAGATACTTGGATAGAGTTTAGCCACATTCCCGGTGTGTAGCTTAACCCATATGGTGAGCTAAGGGCTCTCATTATAGGGCGATTTTCATCGAGAATTTGCGTGTATGTACCGGCCAGCCCAAGCATCTTGATCTGTCGAGCACCCGATATTGCATCGCTATATCCAACAGTTACAGAGGCTGAGTTTTCGAAACTCTCGGCAAGGTTGCAACACGCCATTTTGCAGAGTCCTGCAAAGGATATCATCTCGTTTTTAGATATCGCATCAAAACTAATGTAGTTGCCTCCTATTGCCGAATTTACGGTGACACTCTCAATCTCGACCCCCTCGTTAGAGAGTGTGATGTTGAGTGTTGATGATGTGTTTGAGACACTTATCGTGTCGTTCTTGAATCCTACATACGAGGCTACGATATTGTCGTAATCTTTGACTCTGTGTAGTTTATACTCTCCGTTGAGATCGGTTGTTGTGCCAACCGTTGTTCCCTCCCACCAAATTGATGCACCGATGAGAGTCTCTCCCTGTGCGCTCTTCACCTGCCCCGAAAGAGGTTCGGCTGAGAGGTGTGCAACAAGGAGTGTGGCTACAAAAGTTGCAGCCATCCGTTTGTCTATATTCATGTAATTTTGTGTTAATTAGTGATACGTAGATATTTATCAAAAATTAACATGCAGGGGGAGCTCTAAGTAATCCAACGTCACATATCCACTCCAAACAGTGAGAGGTAGTGACTATTTCGCAATGTTCGATATATCCACTACTCTCACACTCCAAATGGGGAGTCGTAAGAGATATGATATAGCTTAAGAGTGTAATTTTTTTGAGTGCCGAAGAGTATTTGAGATCAGAACTCAGTGCGTCAACATCGCTAAATGATATATTGTGTGTTAGACAGTTGCTGTCTATACTTTGGTCGTGATATTCGCAATCCGAAATGTGTTCATCGCAATCGCAACAGTGGTGGTGCTCCTCTGTGGTGATGTATCTAATGCAGTGGCATCCTCTCATTACCATAACCGACTTGCCCCCTATCGTGAAGATAAAGAGCAGAAGCATTAATGCCGAGATATGTTTTAGTGTGCACCTCATTCGTTTTTTGATATATGTGTCGTCACAAAAGTAATAATTTTGATCGAGATTACAACATATTCACTATACATTTATATCTTTGTGACATGGGACGCAGACGAAATGGTGTTGCCGAGGGTGAAAAAGGGCTCTCGGCGGAGCAGATACTATACAAATATTGGGGATATACCGAATTTAGATCCGTGCAACGAGCGATCAT
>JAWXSU010000151.1:0-4326 GCA_044434245.1 Rikenellaceae bacterium
CACAATCCTCGTTGAGAAGTGTATAGCTGCTTAGCGTCTCAGTGTCGAAGATCTCAACCTCTTCGATAAGATCTTTAACCTCTACGCCATATGCCCCAATATTTTGAACTGGTGCAGCACCCGCCTTTCCGGGTATAAGCGATAGATTCTCTATGCCCCAAAGATTCTTCTCTACTGCCCACTCAACCAAATCATCCCACTCAACACCTGCGTCGACTCTCACCTTACACCATTTGCCACCCTTGCCTTCGATAGTTATCTTGTTCGATGTAGGTGTTACAATGAGTCCCGTGTAATCTTTAGTGAATAGAATGTTGTTTCCGCCACTTAGTACCAGCCACTCTTCAGGAGACTCTTTGATAAAGATATCGATCAAATCATCCGCCTTTGAAAACTCTGCAACTCTCGATGCTTTGACATCAACGTGGAAACTATTGCGCCCTTTGAGAGAAATATCGTTAAAAAATCTAATCATATTGCAAAGTTACAAATATTTTTATTATTTTTGAGAAAAGAAACATTTGATTTTTTTAAAACCCAATAATAACTAACACTTAATTATGTTTACACAATCAGATTTGTCGCAAATTAGCGAGCATGGACTCACCCCCGAAGCGGTAGAGTTGCAGGTTGAAAATTTCAAAAAGGGTTTCCCCTATCTTAAAATCGCACGTGCTGCAACATGTGGTGACGGAATTTTGCAACTCTCCGGTGAGCAGATTTCTCAGATGGTGGCTCTCTATGAGGGGGCTTTGTCGGGCAAGGAGATAGTAAAATTTGTGCCTGCATCGGGTGCCGCGACTCGTATGTTCAAGGAGCTCTTTGAGTTTGTCAATGAAGATAAAAGGGGTAAGGGTATCGACATCCTTTTGCAAAACATCGAAAAATTTGCATTCTGGAGCGAACTGAAGTCTCTATTGCCTGAGGGTGCAGATGACAAAACAATCGTGAGCGCAATCGTAGCTAAGGGGTTGGAGTATGGTTCAAAACCTAAGGCGTTGGTTAAATTTCACTCCTATGGTGACCAAAGCCGTAAAGCTGTAGAGGAGCATTTGGTTGAGGGTGCACTCTATGCTGCATGTGATGGTGTTGTGCGTATTCACTTTACAGTCTCTCCCGAGCATTTGGCAGGTTTCGAGGCTCTTATTGCTGAGTGTTTGGCGGCGTACGAGGCTGAGTATGGTGTGAAATATGACATCTCTTATTCAACTCAAAAGTCAAAGACAGATACAGTTGCTGTGACTCCCGAGAATGAACTTTTCCGTACGGATGAGGGGAAATTGTTGTTCCGTCCAGCAGGTCATGGAGCTCTAATCGAAAATATTGGTGAGATTGATGCCGATATGATCTTCGTAAAGACAATCGACAATGTTACGATAGATTCACTTAAGGCAGATACGCTAACCTACAAAAAAGCAATCGGTGGTGTGTTGTTGGATCTTCAGACCAAAGCGTTTGACCTTATCAAGGCTATTGATGCAGGTTCGGCAGAGTTGAGTGCAGTTGCTGAGTTTATCGAAGGGTCGCTCGCAATGAAGCTACCTCAAGGATATGATATGACCTCTTTGCGAGCACTTCTTGATCGTCCGATCAGAGTTTGTGGTATGGTGCGCAATGAAGGAGAGCCGGGCGGAGGACCTTTCTGGGTAAGCAATGAAGATGGTTCGGAGAGTTTGCAGATCGCAGAGTCAAGCCAGATTGCTCCCGAAGAGATATCGCTAATGAAGGAGGCAACACACTTCAATCCAGTTGATTTGGTGTGCGGAGTTCGCAACTATAGTGGCGTGAAATTTGATCTTGCAGGGTATGTAGATCCATCGACAGGGTTTATTTCGTCGAAGTCAAGTGGAGGACGTGATCTTCGAGCACAGGAGCTACCGGGGTTGTGGAATGGTGCGATGGCTAAGTGGAACACAATTTTTGTGGAGGTTCCAATCTCGACATTCTCACCGGTGAAGGTTGTTCAAGATTTGTTGAGAAAACAACATTTGGCGGAGTAATATAGTATGTAAAATGAATGAGGATGACTAACAAGTCCCCTCAAACAAAAAAAGTAAGGCTTTCTTTCTGATTTACAGGGAGAAAGCCTTTGTTATATGCGAGTTTTTTTTGTATCTTTGTTTTGGAATACCAAACCAAAACCGCACAAACAGTTAGGCAACATTAATAAAATCGTAATTATCAAAATATTTCTTGTTAAACTCACATATCGAGAGGTTTCCCAACGCTGAATGTCTGCGGTGGCGATTGTACCAACATTCCACATATTCAAAGAGTCTGCTTTTCATCTCATCGGCACTCAGCAAAGATATAGCATTTACAACACAACAAAGGCTTCCCATCCGAATATCAGAAAGGAAGCCTTTGTTTTGAATTTAGAGGAAATGGTCACCCCCTCCTCTAAAAAAAATGTCTTATTGTAACTTAGCTAATACATCAGAGATTCTCTTCATGGCCTCTACCAAGTTCTCGTCAGATGTTGCATAAGAGAAACGCAAATACTCTGGAGAACCGAATGCATCACCAGCAACTGTAGCTACGTGACCCTCCTCAAGGATATACAAAGCCAAATCTGTTGAAGTGTTGATTACACGATCACCTGCCTTCTTACCGAAGTAGTAGCTAACCTCTGGGAACAAGTAGAATGCACCCTCTGGGTTGTTTACCTTGAATCCTTCGATCTTGCTTGCTAGCTCAACAACCAAGTTCTTACGACGAAGGAATGCTGTACGCATAGTCTCCACGCATGATTGATCGCCAGAGAATGCAGCAACTGAAGCCTTTTGAGCGATAGATGAAGCACCAGAAGTGTATTGACCTTGCAGATTATCGCAAGCCTTAGCGATCCAAAGTGGAGCAGCGATAAATCCGATACGCCATCCTGTCATTGCGTAACCCTTAGATACACCATTTACAATGATTACACGATCACGAATCTCCTCGAATTGAGCGATACTTTGGTGTGCACCTACATAGTTGATATGCTCATAGATCTCATCTGCAATAACATAAACTTGCTCGTGACGCTTCAAAACCTCAGCGATTGCAGCAAGCTCCTCTTGAGAGTATACGCTACCCGTAGGGTTTGAAGGAGAGCAAAGAACCAACATCTTAGTCTTAGGTGTGATTGCAGCCTCCAACTGTGCAGCTGTCATCTTGAAGTTATCCTCGATACCAGTCTCAATGATTACATTTTCACCCTCAGCAAGTTTCACCATATCAACATAGCTAACCCAGTATGGAGCAGGTACGATAACCTCATCTCCTGGGTTAATCATTGCAAGGATTGTGTTACACAAAGATTGCTTAGCACCACCCGACACAACGATTTGAGTTGGAGTATACTCCAAGTTGTTCTCACGAAGAAGTTTCTCGCAAATTGCCTTACGCAAATCGAGGTATCCTGGAACTGGCGAGTAGAATGAGAAGTTATCATCTATAGCCTTCTTCGCAGCCTCTTTAATGTGGTCAGGGGTATTGAAGTCTGGCTCACCAACACTAAGGTTGATTACATCTACTCCTTGAGCCTTCAACTCATTACTCTTCTGCGACATAGCCAATGTCTGCGATGGTGTCAACGCTGCTAAGCGATTTGATATTTTAGTCATTGTTTAAGAAATTATTTTTAATATTTAGACTACAAAGGTAGTCATTATTATTTAGATTACCAAATTACTGTTATTAAAATAACATAGATAAGTAGTGTAAAACAATTATTGCCATATTTTTAAAAGCACTCTTGAAGCGATATTTTTCACTATTAAATTTCAATGTAGACCACTTAGTAGATATGATAAGGTTAAGAATATGTTTATATTTATAGTGTAACAGTGTGTAGATCTTTGATATTTTCATCGGTGATTATTCGAATAAAGATAAATGCTATTACTTTTATGCAAAATTTATACTATTAAAATGGCATCAATCAAAGTAAAATTTAGACCCTCAAAAGTGGCGGGCAAGGAGGGGGTAATCTATTATCAGATTATCCGAAACAGAGTAATTAGACAAATTACGACAGAGTACAGAATATACTCTTCAGAGTGGGATGAGGAGTATTGTAGAGTTGAATTATCATCAGGTGAATCACATCGAGATAAAGTGTTGATTAATATAAAAGAGCGTATTAATCTCGATGTCGATAGATTAAAACACATTATTAATATCATGACAAATAAAGGGGTAGAGTTCTCGGCCGATGATGTGATTCGCTCATTTGAACATAAACTCCAGGGGCAGACCATATTTAAATTCACCTTGGGGGTAATAACTCGCTTGCGTGAATTGCGCAAAGATCGGTGTGTTGAGACATACACAACAACCCTA
>JAWXSU010000152.1:0-4278 GCA_044434245.1 Rikenellaceae bacterium
TCAAAAAGTCCTGTAACGAATTTGTAACTCAACTATGACAGAAAAGCGTAAAAGATGTGGAGAATACTGACAGATAAAGGCACAAAAAAAGAGCGTAAATCATTGATTTATCGCTCTTTTGGTGCTAATTAGTTGTTTTTCAACAACTCTCTGGCGGAAAGAGGGGGATTCGAACCCCCGGTACAGTTACCCGTACGTCAGTTTAGCAAACTGGTGGTTTCAGCCACTCACCCATCCTTCCAATCCTGCTCTCGGTGGAGTGTTACCCCCTTGAAAGCGAATGCAAATATAGTTATAATTTTGATATTTGCAAAATATTCAATGCGTTTTTTATGGTTAAATTTATTATCACCTTGATATACAAAGATATAAATTTTATTTTTTTTCGTTAACCATCTCCTCTGCCGCCTCCAACGCCTCGTAAAACTCTTGCCCAAAGCGGCGAGTTATCGCCCCTTCAAGTGATTTGTAGACCGGGATACCTAACTTTTTGCCATTTTTACATGCCGAATGGCAAACGCTCCATTTGTGATAATTAAGTCCAACTGTCCCATTTGAAAGATTTATTAATCGAATAGGATACAAATGGCACGATATGGGTTTTTGGAACGCACACTCACCTGCTCGCCATGCCTTCTCGATTGCGCACAATGTGAGCTCTCCTTGCGTATAAGCGTATGCGCACTCCGCATCATTTACCAATGGTGTAGTGTAGTCGCCATCATCGTCAATAACCATAAATCCATATTTTTCAATAGAGGCGATACCCTCAGTCGTCATGTATTGTTTATAGTTGGGGTATTCCCTCTCTAGGATTTCAATCTCATCAAACTCTAGAGGGGCACCTGCATTACCCTCTACGCAGCATATACCCTTACATTTTGAAATGTCGCAAGCGAATTTCTCTGTCAAAAGGTCGATGCTTACAATTTTATCATCTATCTCGATCATCATAGGGCGCACTGTGATTTATAAGTATCTTCAATAGCGATATCGAAAAACTCGCCGATAGTCATTCCTGCAGCTCTTATTTGTTGTGGTATGAGACTTCCTGAGCTCATCCCTGGGATTGAGTTCACCTCTATCATATATGGCTCACCTGCCTCTGTTACAATAAAATCTACCCTTACGACACCTCGACATCTGCACGCTTTATATACCGCAAGTGTTGCCTCGTTGAGCTTAGACTTTATTTCGTCGGTGATTTGAGCCGGTGTAATCTCATTGCTCAATCCTGCTGTATACTTAGCCTCTGTTGAGAAGAAATCAGCTTTTGGGAGAATCTCCGTAATAGGCAATAGATACTCCTTTTGTGATGTTACCATAACACCACATCCCATCTCACGCCCCACAATAGCCTCCTCTATAAGCACTTCGTCGCTCTCTGTGAGTGCTGTTTCGATAGCGAGTTTGATCTCCTCTTCGCGTGTCACTCTGCTCACTCCAAATGATGAACCACTAGCGTTGGGTTTTACAAATATTGGTAGCCCCAATTTTTCGACAATCACGGCGGTGTTAATTGGCTCTCCACGTCTCAAGAATATCTCCTTTGCGAGATTTACCCCACACGATGCTACAGCTCGTTTTGTCGAAAGTTTATCGAATGTAATAACAGATGAGGTCATCGAGCACGAAGAGAATGGGATACCCATCATCTCCAAATACCCTTGCAGCATACCATCCTCACCCGGAGTGCCATGTATGATTATCAGTGCGTAGTCGAAATTGCGTCTCTCCTCGCCAATAGATAGTGAGAAGTCATTTTTATCCATTGCGAACCTCTCACCTGTTGGGGATGTATAACACCACTCTCTATGGTGGATGTCGATGATTGTGATGTTGTATTTCTCTTTGTCGAGTGCCGACTCTATCTGTGATGCACTTTGGAGTGCAATCTCCCTCTCCGACGAGTTTCCCCCTGCGAGAAGCGCAATTTTTAATCTTTTCATATCTTTATGGATTATAAATATCAGTATATCTAAATGCTAAGATCTCCTCGACCATCTTTTTTAACTCCATAGCCTTTTGGTTTGTAGCGTCAATGGCGAGTGCTTTATTAAAATCATTGAGTGCATCTCCCCATTTAGAGATATGGAAATACCAAGCTCCACGCTCGGCATAAAGTTCAGCCGTTGGAGTGGTCGCTATCGCATCTGTTAATTTTTCGAGCAATGACTCTATCGTCCAAATCGTCTTTGATTCTAGATATTTTAAAACCCCATCGCAGACCATGTGAGCAATGCTCTTTGAGCGCAATATCCCCTCTCGCACCTCTGTTGACGAGTAGTCAAAAAGTGGTGCATTCGTGAGTAATGTAATCTTATCGAGGTGTCTATTTATCTTCTCATTACGTCTAGGATATACATATATTTTGTAGTTGTTTAGTATCTCCTCATACTCTCGCCACTTGTCGAACTGGGCGATAATATCGCCACCCATTAGTATCGAAAATTTGCAATCTGCACCATAGTTTTCACTGAGGTAACGCAGTGTATTGATTGTGTATGATGGTCTTTCGAGCAAAAACTCTATCACCGAAGGTTTAATTCGATCGGGAAATTTACACTCTCTGCACGCTATCTCTACCATCTCGTATCGATCCTCTTCGGAGGCTAAATGCAGGCTGCTTTTTAGTGGGTTGCGTGGCGATACAATAAGTATCACCTCATCACAAAGATCTTGCTCAATGGCATACTCCGCCAGAGCAATATGACCTTTGTGTATCGGGTTGAACGACCCGAAATATAACATTGTTCTACGCACCTCTATTCACTTAAAAAATTAGCTATAACTTCTTGTGTTTCAGCCACAGCTGTCTCCAAAATATCGTTTACAATTATATGGTCAAAAAGGGGCGATTTAGATATCTCTGCCTCAGCTTTAGCCACACGTTTTTCGATCACCTCTGGAGCATCTGTAGCACGACCATCCAATCTACGACGAAGCTCATCGACAGATGGTGGCATAATGAAAATTGAACATGCATCCTCCCCAAATATATTTTTGAGACGTATTCCGCCCATTACATCCACATCAAAAATTATTGTATTTCCTTTTGCCCATATCCTCTCCATTTCGCACTTTAATGTGCCATAGCAGGTGCCAGCATAAACCTCCTCCCACTCAACAAACTCTTCGTTTTCGGCTCTTTGGGAGAACTCTTCGGAGGATAGGAAGTAATACTCACGACCATCTATCTCTTCACCTCGTGGAGAGCGAGATGTTGCAGATATTGAGAACTCCAGTTGCGAAAACTTCGTTAATAGCTCATTGATTATAGTGCTCTTTCCGCTACCGCTCGGAGCCGAGAATATGATTAGTTTTTTAGACATAAATATTTTATAATATATTGAGTACCTGCTCTTTAATTTTTTCTAGCTCATCCTTCATCTGAACTACCAAACGTTGGATTTCCGCATTATTAGCTTTTGATCCCATGGTGTTTATTTCACGCCCCATCTCTTGGGTTATGAACCCTAGTTTTCTTCCTGCACCCTCCTCCTTAGCTGCAACTTCACGGAAGTAGTTGCAGTGGTTGTTAAGGCGCACCTTCTCTTCGGTGATATCTAACTTTTCGACATAAAATATCATCTCCGCCTCGAAACGGTTACTATCCACTGCGATAGCGTGTTTCTCGATATTTTCACGAATGCGCTCCTTTATAACCTCGATTCTTGCTTGTTCAAATGGAATAACATCCTCTTTGTAGCCCTCTATAAGCGACACACGTCTAAGTAGATCATCCATAAGGATTGCCCCCTCCTGCTCACGGAATATATTTAGATGGGCGATTGCGTCGCTAACGCAACTCTTCATTATTTCAATTTCGGAGTCGTCGATTTGCTCCTGCTCCACCGAGATTACATCGGGCATGCGGAGTACTGCAAGCACTGTGGAGTTATCTACATCGCCATCGAACCCCGCCTCTTTACACGCCTCGACAATTTGATTAAAATACTCCTTAAATAGCGGTTTATTGATCTTGGTGAGCGATTCGGCTGCGTTTTGTGATACCGATATATATATATCAGCCTTACCTCTTCCAATCCCCTTAGATGCAATACTGCGCACCTCAGCCTCAGCGGAGCGATACGCCGCTGGCATCTTAAGTGAAAGATCTATCTGTTTTGAATTGAGAGTTCTGATCTCAACAGTAATTTTTTTATTGTTGGCTAATGTCGCTTCGGCTTTTCCGAAACCAGTCATTGAACGTATCATGTAATTATAATTTTCCACAAAATTAGTAAAAACAATGAGAAAAATATAACTTCATACAAT
>JAWXSU010000153.1:0-4276 GCA_044434245.1 Rikenellaceae bacterium
ACCCAGAGCAAAAAGTTCGGGGTAGACGCATATCTTCACTCCATTTTTGTCTCATTCTTTTGGGGTCTGTCGACAACCCGCCCATGCGCATCTTCACTATGTAGTCATTTAAGTAGGTTACATTATAATCTCCTTCGTACATGTACCTCACAAGGAGATCTGTATCGGCAGCTATCTTGAAATTTTCGTTGTAGAGACCCATTGTGTCAAAACACTCTTTGCTGATATATACGGTTGGGTGCAGAGGCAACCATCCATTACGAAAATTCCTTTTCTTATATTTTCCACTTATCCAATTACGGACTATCTTCGATGTGTTGTTGCAGTCGACAAAAAGACCATCACCATACAATATATCGGCATTATGAGACTCTATATGTTCCACTATTTTCGACACCGTATTGTTTGAGTACAAAAAGTCATCGGAGTGCACAAGACCAATCATATCGCCCGTAGCAGCACGCATACCTTTGTTTATCGCTTCGTACATACCGTGGTCGGGCTCAGAGATGATTTTCGAGATTTTGTTTTTGTATTCGGAGATGATACTCAGCGAATTATCCTTTGATGCTCCATCCACGACAATATACTCTATGTCGGCATAATCCTGCATCAGGACACTTTCAATCGCCTCTCGAATTGTCGATTCACGATTGAAACATGAGGTTATTATTGAAATTTTCATAGTTTGATTCTTAATGGGCAAACCACTCATTGAGCTTCTGTCTAATTAGAGGCTCGACACACCCTTTTTTTAGCTGTTTGAAATCGAAACTGCGGGCTTGTTTAATCTTTGCTGCGAGCTCATTTTCGTCGAATATACCAATTACGCAACCTAACGAATCTAGCTTTTTGATTAGTTGAAACTGGTCGTGAATATGTTCGCATATATCGTACCGTGGCATCGCAACAATCCTTTTATTTTTTGACATCGCCTCAGATATCGCCCCCCACCCCCCTTGTAGGATTACAACATCGGCTCGATCTAGGTACTCCAGCATCTCATCTTTTGTGCAGAAATCGAATGACTTAGCAAATTTATAATCATATTTTGTATGACCGCTTTGCACAATAACATCACAATTTGCAGATGCCGCAAAGTTATCCACAGCTCTCGCCATACGGCGAAAATCCATATCCATAGTCCCAAGTGCAGCAAAGATCATAACACACCGCAATTTATGGCGTTCGGAAATATTTTCTTCATCTCAACCCACTGCACAAAAAATAGATCTGCATACCTCTCGACCCATACAGGGGTGCGAGATGGGGATGTGACATCCGCTGCCGAAGTTATAAATATCACCTTTGCCTTGAGCAGTTTTTTTGCAAAAAATATTGTTGGGATCGTCACACCTGCACCCGTTGTGATTATTACATCTGGACGTTTCACAGCGATCCAAAATAGTGCTTGGATGCAATTCACAAGGAGTGTCCACCATTTTGAGGGTTGGAAATTTGTGAGAAAAACATGCTCCTTGTCGCTTAAAAACGACTCTGTAGATTTTGTTTTAAGTGTGAGCCAATAACAACTCCACTCTTCGGGAATAGAACCTACAGCTAGTTGCAACTCTCGCAGATGTCCGCCAGCCGAACATGCCAAACAGATTTTAGTATTTTTCATCTCTTATTACTCGTTTTTTGATATATTTAGCAGGGTTACCACCATACACACCCCACGCCGCAACATCTCTTGTCACCACTGCCCCCGCACCAATTACTGCACCTTCATGGATTGTTATGCCAGATCCAACAAATGTATTGGCGCAGATCCATGTTTGATCGCCTATATATATTGGATATCGTAGCAGTGGTAGCGAGGGGGATGTATAGTCGTGAGTTCCTGCACACAGATGCGAACGGTGGCTTATTGTCGCCTTTGTGCCGATTACCACTCGCCCAAGGTTATATATGAGAGTCTCCTCACCGATTGCACTCCAATCTCCAATCTCCAAATTCCATGGAAACCAAACCTTTACCGAGGGGTAAATATGAACATGCTTGCCTATCTTTGCACCAAAAAGTCGCAAAATCATATTTCGATAACCAAAAGCTGTGCGAGGTGAACACCTAAAGAACACCCCTGCAAACGACCATAATATACGCTTTAGGTATATGCGCAACGGATAGTTAAGAACCCTTCGATTCTCTTTAATATCTAAACCAGACATTCGTTTTTATGAATATGTTGGATAAATTCCTCTTTGACTATTTTTTGATGCTCAGATAGAGCTCCATCATTCTCCTTGCGACCGACTCCGTAGAGTAGTTACACTCCATGAGCGCACGACCTCTTTCGCCCATCTGAGCAAGCGTCTCACGAGGTGTTGAGATCGCCTCTTTGATTGCGTTGGTTATCGCCTCTTGTGTGTACTCTACCCACCAACCGCACTTGTGTGTATACAACTCACGCCATGGGGATCCCGTGGTTGCGATGCATGGAATACGTCGCACCAACGACTCCAATACAACATTTCCCAAATTCTCAAACTCACTGGGCATAGCCATCACCGAGACAGAAGCTATAGCCTCTGCCTTTGCATTGCCGGACAAGAATCCAGTGAATTTAACATTTTTAAGCCCTAGGCGTTGAACTTCTCGTCGTAAGAATTTTTCGTACTCCCTATCCCCTCCTCCTATTATAAGCAACTCGGAGCTGGTCGCTATCTCTTTCAGTTGCGAGAATGCATATATGAGCGACTCTACATTTTTGCGAGGCGAGAGACGTCCCAAATATCCAATTCTAAAGGTGTTATCTTTTTTATGCTCCGTGTATTCTTGGATCTCTATAGGGTTAGGAATAATACAAATGGGAGCTGTAACACCTAAATTTCGACAGTGAAGCATCTCATCTTCACATGTCACATGCACACATGCCGCACGATTTAGATCTCGAAGAAGTCTCAACTTTAGCGATAACCTCTTGAATATTTTATTTGATTTCTCGATATCTTGGGCATAGAGCATGCCTCGTGGCGTGATGATGTATGGCTTGCCCCTTTGGCGAGCAACATCCGCAAGTGCATACGTAGGATATTGCCAGAGCCCCTGTGCATGATATATATCATACTCGCCTAGTGCGAGCATCTCTTTTTTATAGGAAAAAGAGTAACATAATTTTGAGTCAATAGGTGCCGACGCATAATGCACCGGCACTTTATCTCCTCTTAAAACTCCCCCTTTCGAGAGAGGAAACATAAATAACTCTGCATCTATCCCCCATTGACGGAGGGCATGCAGCGTTAAATATGTACTCATCGCAGGACCACCAGCATTTACATCAAATGTTCCTGTATGCAGCACCTTCATTTTTTAGCGTCCGATGCAGTAATATTCGAAACCATTTTTTGTAACCTCCTCCGTATCGTAGATATTGCGTCCGTCGAAGATCACAGCTTTGTTCATTGATTTGTGTAGCACACCCCAACTAGGCAGGCGGAACTGTTTCCACTCCGTCACGAGCAACAGAGCATCTGCATCTAGTGCTGCATCATACATATCTGTGGCATAGGTAACGTCATCTCCGATTATTCTGCGACACTCCTTCATCGCCACAGGATCATACACCTTTACGTTACATCCGGCATCCAAAAGCAACTTAATTGTCACCAGCGATGTCGCCTCACGCATGTCATCGGTTTCGGGTTTGAATGCAAGTCCCCAAAGAGCGATAGTTTTACCATTTAGATTACCATCATAATATTTGCTCAATTTATTGAACAATACACTTTTTTGGTTGTCATTAACCTCCTCGACAGCCTTCAATACACTCATTTTGTATCCGCTCTTCTCGGCAGTTTTGATGAGTGCTTTGACATCCTTAGGAAAACATGATCCGCCATATCCGCACCCTGGATATAGGAATTTACCCCCGATGCGGCTATCTGTACCAATTCCTTTGCGCACCATATTTACATCGGCACCAACAATCTCGCATAAATTTGCGATGTCGTTCATAAACGATATACGAGTTGCGAGCATCGAATTTGCCGCATACTTAATCATCTCAGCCGATGGAATATCTGTAAATATGACTCTGAAATTATTCAACAAAAAAGGGCGATAAAGGGTGGTCATAAGCTCTTTAGCGCGGTCAGACTCAACACCCACCACAACACGATCGGGAGACATAAAGTCCGAAATTGCAGCTCCCTCCTTCAAAAACTCAGGGTTGCTCGCCACATCAAATGGGATATCTACACCTCTTTTATCGAGCTCCTCTTGGATCACCGCCTTAACCTTTTTGGCAGTACTCCCGTATAATATGTATTTATGA
>JAWXSU010000154.1:0-4226 GCA_044434245.1 Rikenellaceae bacterium
TTTCCGACAACCTGATCCTCGAAGAATTGAGAATCTCCCGGATCATCAATCTTAACCTTGCTCATCATCTGACGAACAATTACCTCAAAGTGCTTATCGTTGATCTTCACACCCTGCATACGATATACCTCTTGTACCTCATTTACAATGTGCTCTTGAACATGTGTTGGACCCAAGATACGCAAGATATCTGCTGGTGTAATAGCTCCATCCGAAAGTGGATTACCTGCCTTCACAAAGTCATTCTCCTGAACAATGATCTGGCGTGATAGAGGTACCAAGTACTTCTTCACATCTCCCTCCTTCGACGTCACGATAATCTCACGATTACCACGCTTGATCTTACCAAATGCTACCTCTCCGTCGATCTCCGACACGATAGCTGGATTCGATGGGTTACGAGCCTCAAACAGTTCCGTAACACGAGGAAGACCTCCGGTGATATCACCTCCCGACTTTCCTACGACACGTGGGATCTTGATAATGAAATCTCCAGCCTTGATCTTCGCCTTATCCTTAACAACCACATGGGCATTAACCGGCAAGTTGATAGATTTAATCTCCAGACCCTCCTTATCGGTGATCTTGATAACTGGGTTCTTCGTCTTATCCTTACTCTCGATGATTACACGCTCCGAGAGACCCGTCTGCTCATCACGCTCCTCACGATATGTGATACCCTCGATAACACTATCATACGCAATAACTCCATCATGCTCCGAGATCACAACTGCGTTGTATGGATCCCACTCGCAGACCAAATCTCCCTTTTGGATCATATCGCCATCCGCCTTGAACACCACCGAACCATATGGCAATGGGTGAGTAAAGAGAACGATCTCTGTTGTTGGATCAACAATACGGAACTCCGATTGGCGAGATACTACCAAGTTGATAGCCTCACCTTGTGCATTCTTACTCTTGATTGTACGAAGCTCGTCAATCTCCAAACGACCTGCATATTTCGATATTACATTTGTCTCGACTGTAGATCCTCCCGCAACTCCACCGACGTGGAATGTACGAAGTGTCAGCTGTGTTCCTGGCTCACCGATAGATTGTGCTGCGATAACACCGACAACCTCTCCCTTTTGAACCATACGTGCCGTAGCCAAGTTGCGACCATAACACTTTGCACAAACTCCATTACGTGCCTCACATGTGAGTACCGAACGGATATCTACAGACTCCAAAGGTGACTTCTCGATAGCCTCCGCAATCTCCTCTGTGATCTCTGCTCCAGCCTCACACAAGATCTCTCCCGTGAGTGGGTGAACAACATCAACGACTGCCGTACGTCCCAAGATTCTGTCATATAGAGTCTGAACAATATCATCATTACGCTTGATAGCCGTAGCTGTCAATCCACGCAATGTTCCACAATCCGCCTCATTGATGATAACATCCTGTGCAACATCAACCAAACGACGAGTCAAGTATCCTGCATCCGCAGTCTTAAGTGCCGTATCCGCCAATCCCTTACGAGCTCCGTGGGTAGAGATAAAGTACTCCAACACCGAAAGTCCCTCCTTAAAGTTCGACAAGATAGGGTTCTCAATAACCTGTTGACCTCCCTCGACTCCCGACTTCTGTGGTTTTGCCATCAATCCACGCATTCCAGAGAGCTGACGAATCTGCTCCTTCGATCCACGTGCTCCAGAATCAAGCATCATATATACTGGGTTAAATCCATCTTGATCTGCAATCAAGGTGTCGATAACCGTCTTTGTTAACTTCGAGTTAATATTTGTCCACACATCAATGATCTGGTTATAACGCTCATTGTTGGTAATAAGACCCATATTATAGTCATCCATGATAGCATCCGAACGCTCGTAACCCTCGTTAACGAGTTTCTCTTTCTCATCTGGAATGATTACCGCATCCAAGTTAAAGGATAGTCCTCCTTGGAATGCCATACGGTAACCCATACTCTTCACATCATCCAAGAACGCTGCAACCTTCGCTGCTCCCGCACGCTTCATCACCACAGAGATGATGTCACGCATCGAACGTTTCGTGAGCACCTCATTGATATAACCAACCTCCTTTGGAACAACTTGGTTAAACAATATACGACCGATTGTTGTCTCCACCAAAGTATCAACTAACTCTCCATCCTCGTTGAAATCCTCCACCATACATTTAACTGTTGCGTGCAACTCCGCACGTTTCTCGTTATATGCGATGATCGCCTCCTCTGCTCCGTAGAACACAAGACCCTCACCCTTAGCTCCCTTACGAGGCTTAGTGATGTAGTAGAGACCCAAGACCATATCCTGTGAAGGTACGGTGATAGGTGCTCCATTCGCAGGGTTCAATACATTGTGCGAACCCAACATCAAGACTTGAGCCTCCAAAATAGCAGCATTACCGAGTGGCAAGTGAACCGCCATCTGGTCACCATCGAAGTCGGCATTAAACGCCGTACATGCCAATGGGTGCAACTGCATCGCCTTACCCTCGATCAACTTAGGCTGGAACGACTGGATTCCCAAACGGTGAAGTGTTGGGGCACGGTTCATAAGTACTGGGTGACCCTTAATAACATTCTCCAAAATTCCCCAGATCACTGGGTCCTTTCTATCTATAATTTTCTTTGCTGACTTTACAGTCTTTACGATTCCACGCTCGATGAGCTTACGGATAACAAATGGCTTGTACAACTCCGCTGCCATATCCTTTGGAATACCCATCTCGTGCATCTTCAACTCTGGACCCACGACAATTACCGAACGTGCCGAGTAGTCAACACGCTTTCCGAGCAAGTTCTGACGGAAACGTCCCTGCTTACCCTTCAACGAATCCGACAAAGACTTAAGTGGACGATTCGACTCATTCTTAACAGCATTGCTCTTTCTTGAGTTGTCAAACAAAGAATCTACCGCCTCCTGCAACATACGTTTCTCGTTGCGCAAGATAACCTCTGGAGCCTTGATCTCGATGAGTCGCTTTAGACGGTTATTACGAATAATAACACGACGATAAAGATCATTAAGATCCGATGTTGCGAAACGACCTCCATCCAATGGAACAAGTGGACGCAACTCGGGTGGAATAACTGGCACAATATTTAGCACCATCCACTCCGGCTTATTTATATGTGCTGAGTTACGGAATGCCTCGATCACATTCAGACGCTTTAGAGCCTCACTCTTACGTTGTTGCGAAGTCTCATTTGTCGCCTTGTGACGTAGTGCAAACGACACAGAATCCAAATCCACAGTCTTTAACAGAATGTCGATAGCCTCTGCTCCCATCATCGCAAAGAACTTATTTGGATCATCGTTTGGCAACGCTTGGTTACCCTTAGGCAACTGCGCCAAAACATCCAAATACTCCTTCTCTGAGAGTGTTGCGAGGTTATCAATACCCAAAGTTTGAGCCTCACCTGCATTGATTACAACATATCTCTCGTAGTAGATGATCGACTCCAGTTTCTTTGTCGGAATACCTAACAAATAACCGATTTTCGAGGGCAAAGAGCGGAAGTACCAGATGTGAACCACTGGAACTACAAGTGCGATGTGACCCATACGCTCACGACGCACCTTCTTCTCGGTAACCTCCACACCACATCTATCACACACGATACCCTTGTAGCGAATACGCTTGTACTTTCCGCAGTGGCACTCATAATCCTTCACAGGACCAAAGATGCGCTCACAAAAGAGTCCATCACGCTCGGGTTTGTAGGTACGGTAGTTGATAGTCTCCGGTTTGAGAACCTCGCCGCTTGATTGCGCCAAGATCTCCTCTGGAGAGGCTAGACCGATCGAGATCTGCTTGTAACCACCTGTTTTATTATCTCTATTGAATGACATAATATCAATTTTAATCTTTTACTATTCCAACTTTACCGATAGAGCCAATCCTCTAAGCTCATGCAACAATACGTTCATCGCCTCTGGAATACCTGCCTTTGGCATGTTATCTCCCTTAACGATCGCCTCGTATGCCTTTGCACGTCCCATCACGTCATCCGACTTGATAGTGAGGATCTCTTGTAGAATATTTGCTGCACCGAATCCCTCAAGTGCCCAAACCTCCATCTCTCCAAAACGTTGACCTCCAAATTGAGCCTTACCTCCAAGTGGCTGCTGCGTGATAAGAGAGTATGGTCCGATAGAACGGGCGTGCATCTTATCGTCGATCATGTGACCCAACTTAAGCATGTACGTAACTCCCACTGTCGCTGGCTGGCTGGTCAAACATCTCGCCCGTAC
>JAWXSU010000155.1:0-4209 GCA_044434245.1 Rikenellaceae bacterium
CTCAGCAAGTGAATCACGACCCATTGCGACATATACATCCGCCAACGATAGTCGTGATTGAATATCGTATGGAGTGTTTGCCACCATCTCCAGTGCGTCATCTAATGCTCGCTGCTCTTGATGTGTCAACAACAAAAGCCCCTGTTTAATTCTACTGAGAAAAGGATTCTTTCCAACCTTCAACTCTGCGGAATCCAATACCGAAATTGCCGTGTGTGGACGTTGCGTATATTGGTACAAAAGAGCCAAAACTCGATAATAATCGGGGTTATTATCCTCTCGTGCAATCATCTTTCGGAATAGGGCTTGTGCATCATCATAACGCCCCAACATCAAAAGAGTCTGCGCATATTGCTCCTGACTCCATTTGTTTGTCGTGTCTGCATCATAAGCTCTTTTCGCAAAGATGAGTGCTTTTTGAGCATCCTCTCCATGCAGAAGTATCGACATTTGGTAATTTGCCGCAACATCATCTTCTCGCAAAGCTAATGCCTCCTCAAAGAGGCTCTTTGCTTTGATCCGATCGCCATACAGATCTCGTTGCACAACCCCATCTGAGGTGAGCTCCACAACCCTATCCAGACGCAATGAATCCCCCGAAAGAGAGACGACATCACCTATCTCTTGCCCCCGGAGTACCCCAAGAGCAAGAAATAACAGCAATGTCGATAAACATCTCTTCATATTTTTAGAACGGCTCTAAAATGTAAATATTATAGAGCCTTGTCGAATTGACCAAGGAATCTAACATCATTTTCGAAGTACAAACGTAGATCTTTAACGCCATACAACAACATGGCGATACGCTCCACACCCATTCCAAATGCAAAGCCGCTATACTTTTTAGAGTCGATACCATTCGCCTCCAAGACATTAGGATCAACCATTCCACAACCCATGATCTCCAACCATCCAGTACCTTTACAAACGTTACAACCCTTTCCGCCACACAAGTTACACGACACATCGACCTCAGCCGACGGCTCTGTAAATGGGAAATATGATGGTCGCATACGGATTGTTGCACTCTCACCAAAAATCTCCTTTGCGAAGTACAAAATTGATTGTTTCATATCTGCAAACGACACATTCTCGTCGATATATAAACCCTCAATTTGGTGGAATATACAGTGTGCACGATACGAAATCGCCTCATTACGGAATACACGTCCCGGGCATATAACTCTAATTGGTGGTTTCTCACGTTCCATAGTTCTCACTTGGATAGAGGATGTATGCGTACGCAACAAAATATCGGGCGACTGCGAGATAAAGAATGTATCTTGCATGTCACGTGCAGGGTGCTCTGGTGGAAAATTGAGTGCCGAAAAGACATGCCAATCATCCTCTATCTCTGGACCCTCAGCCACCGTATATCCCAATCTCGAAAAGACCTCTACAATACGGTTCTTTACAATAGATATTGGGTGACGAGATGCCAACGTCTCCGCAGAGCCCGGACGAGTAAGATCGTCGATAGTCTCCGCATCGCTCTGCAAAGATGACTCCAACTCCTCCTTTAGTGTGTTGATACGCTCCAATGCTTTACTCTTCAACATATTTAGACGTTGCCCCAACTCTCGTTTCATCTCGGGAGCAACACTCTTAAACTCATCCATAAGGGCACTGATCTCGCCCTTCTTGCCTAGCAACTTAATACGTAACTCCTCAACATCCGCCGCAGCTTGTGGCTTGAAAGAGTCAATACGATGCAACAAAGCATCTATTTTTTCGTTAATCATTTGTTTTGTGTAGATTATTATGTTTTTTCTTCTTAACTTTGGCAAAGTTACAAAAAAGTTGCAAAATGCGTAGATTTTTACTCTCTTTTATTGCGTCGCTTATAATTTTAATAAATTCGGCATATCCTCAAACGATAGGAGTCGTGATGAGCGGAGGTGGAGCGAAGGGGCTCTACCATATTGGTGTGTTAAAAGCTTTGGAGGAGAATTCTATTCCTATTGATTACATCGCCGGAACTTCAATGGGAGCAATAATCGGCAGCCTATATGCCGCGGGATACTCCCCCGACGAGATTGCTCAAGTTGCCACCTCGGGTGAGTTGGAGTCGTGGATTAATGGTCGAATCGACAATAACTACGGAGCATACTTCCGTGAACACAACCAATTCCGCAAAGATGAGCCAATCCTATCGGTGAGAATCGACACCAAAAGTTCCGACAAAACATTCCATATCCCAAGAGGTATTATCCCTTCGGCTCAAATTGACATGGCACTAAGCAGCTATCTTTCACCTGCAAATGCCGCATCACAAGGTGATTTCAACAACCTTATGATCCCATTCTTTTGTGTCGCTAGTGATATCAATTCAGAACGTCAAAAGGTTGTTTTCCAAAAAGGAGATCTCGGTGTTGCCGTGCGAGCTTCGATGGCTCTACCTGTGGCATTTAAACCTATACAACTAGACAGCATGATTCTGTATGATGGTGGCATTACGGATAACTTTCCATGGCGTCCAATGTCAAAAATCTACAGCCCCGACCTTATGATCGGAGTGTCGTGCAGCTCGGGAAATGTCAACCCCGAGAAGGATATATCTATGATCGACCACGTTTTTTTACTCACGATGAATCGCTCGGATTATAATATCCCCGACTCATTGGGTGTTATGATCGTGAGAGATGTACCTATTGGAACACTCGACTTTTCTCAAGCCAAGGAGTCTATACAGATGGGATATGACGATACTATAGAGAAGATCGACTCCATAAAACTACGCTCTCCACGACGCATGACCTCCACAGAATTTGCACAGCGTCGTGAGGCATTCCGTGCGAAAAGTCCCGAAATGATATTCGACAGCTACAATGTCGAGGGTCTCGATTCTAACCAGTTAGAGTATGTATATGGATATATGGCAACCACAAAAAAAGGCCACACATCAATTCAACGTGAAATGACCTTCGATGAACTTAAGACCAACCTATATAGCATCCTCTCATCAAACGATTTCACAACCGAATACCCTAGAATGGAGTATAACGACTCGACACAGAGGTATGGATTCAATATCAAACTTGCGAACAAACCATCATTAAAACTCTCGATGGGAGGAAACCTATCATCTACGGCATTCAATCAAATATACCTAAGTGTCGATTATCGAGATATCGGATCAACAGCCAAAACTGCATACGCAGAGGTCTATCTTGGCCCGGCATACACCATGGGAATTGTCGGAGGACGCATTGACCTATATCGTAATGCACCTATATTCTTTGACTCATATATATGTTACTCCTCTAAAAATCTGCGCCATGGCAACTTTGGAAATCTAACAGCTGTTAGTAATACTCTATATACCAAAACAATAGATAGCTATCTATCTATTGGACTCGGATGCCCGATATCTAAACGTATGATGATATCGGGGCGTGCTAATTTCGGTCGTGAGAGCTTTAGCTATGACTCCCAAATAACCTCAACATCGGTAGTGGGTGTCGCAGAGGAGGTGGATCAAACCAAACTGAGATACGCCGCAGTAAAATGGGAAATAGAGCGTATCACATTCGACAAACCATTGTTCCCCACAAAGGGGTCTAAACTAACCCTCTCGGGGATATTTTTATATGGCAAAGAGGATAACTACCGTGTTGATGAAAATGAATCAAACACATTCGAAACTATCCCCAAAGTTAATCACCAATGGTTTGGCGTGAGGCTCAAATATGATAAATATATCACATCATCTAACTCTAAGAGTCTATTTTCAATGGGACTTAATTTAGATGGCGTGTATACTAATGTCGAAAATTTTGCAACATTCACCGCCACTACACTTGCACTTCCGGCATACCAGCCAACGCTACACTCCCAGATGGTATTTTTACCAGAGTATTCAGCACGGTATTATGTTGCAGGTGGTCTCAAACCGCAATTTATGTTGCTCAAAAATTTATATGTACAGGGGGGAGTATACGCCATGTTCAGAGAGCAATATGTCGATAAAAATGGAGATGTTCTAATCCCCATAGGTGATGATTATAGCATACAGCTAATTTCGGATCTATCGTTCATATACCACACACGATTAGGTCCGCTAAGTATCGCACTTACAAAATACAACCTCTCAAATAGCGATAATATGTATCTTACATTCAACTTTGGATACTCTATGTTCGCACCAAAAGGAACATTCTACTAAGTAGTGTAAAACAATTATTGCCATATTTTTAATAGCACTCTTGA
>JAWXSU010000156.1:0-4138 GCA_044434245.1 Rikenellaceae bacterium
ATATTAGCTTGTTGCGTTTTTACAATGAGGTCCGAAGCGGATTCGAACCGCTGTACAAGGTTTTGCAGACCTTTGCCTAGCCACTCGGCCATCGGACCATGTTGTTTGGTGTTTCGGTGTGCAAATATAGGGATTTGTTTTTAATTTGCAAAATTTTGTGGGCTATTTGTGAAAAAAATGATCTTTTGTTTGAATCCTGCAATTAATATGTTGGTGTTGGTGTTGGTGGTGTAGGCGGTGTTTACCAACAAGATCTCCTCCTATGAGTCTGTTTTATTGGGTTTTGTGTTGAGTGCAACTTGTGTGTCGCATATGAATTGTTGTGCTTTAGAGCTATCTTCCTTAGTGAGGAGTGAGACGCAAAAATAGATGACCGCTGAGAGTGAAATTCCAATTATAGCTTGTTTTGCAGATGCAATATCCCAAGCTACCGGGAGTGGGGTGCCGAGTGCAACGGCGAGGTTGTACGACGAAAATATTAGTCCGAAGATCATCGAGTATAGAGCTCCTTTAGATGTCCCTCTTCGCCATAAGAAACCAAATATAAGGGGTATGAACGCTCCCGAGGCGATGAAATCAGCACCAATCCACGAAACGGTGAGCACTTCACGTATCCCAATACCTATCGCCAATGCTAATATTGCGACAAGGAGTGTGGCAGCTCGCCCAACCATAACATAGTGTGATGATGATTTGTAGGGTCGAAGGTGACGTTGGTATATATCTACTGTGAGTGAGAGTGCTCCTGTATTGAACATCGAATCCATGGTTGACATTATCGCAGAACATAGTCCGACAAATATCAACCCTCGAATCCATGGGTTGCTGATTGCTTGTAGCATTGCTGCGACAATACCCCCTTGTGGAGACTCGCCGTATGAGGCGATAGATAACATTCCTGTGAGTGTAACCATCAGATATAGAGGAATGAAGAGTACGAAACTAATAGCCATCATTTTGCGGGCACTACGAGGTGTGTCGGCTGCGGATATTCGTTGCCATACGTTTGCTTGCACCATCCACGATGTTCCAAATGTGATAACATACGCTAAGTTGTCGCTTAGGTTGTGGTTGATATCTGTAAAGTTGATACGTCCCAACCCTTGTGCGATTTCACCCACTGCGGAGAATCCGCCAGCGGAGTTATATGCAATAATAAAGAGTATTATCCCGGATATTAGGAAGAATCCAAATTGCAAAAGATCTGTGAGTACGACCCCTCGAAATCCGCCAAATACAGAGTATACGACAACAAGCATTGTTCCCACCACAGCACCTGTTTCGTAGCTCATGCCAAAGAACGACTCAAAGAAACGCCCAACGACTATAACCTGTACCGCGGAGCCAATCACCATAAAAATTATGATGAAGATGGAGAGCATAAATGCAGAGCGGGCGTCATACCTTCGCTCCATGATTTCGGGTTGGCTGATTGTGGCTATGCGGCGTATGCCTCCCGAGAATATAAACATCAGTGCGGTTGATAACAATACGGGGACTCCATAGATCCAAAATGTTGATAATCCCTCAGCATTTGCCTGGTCGACAAGATCAATAGCTGAACCTCCTCCCCACCATGAGGCGATGAAAGTTATGGCGAGTAGCCATGCTGGGAGTTTTCGTGATGCCAGAAAATAATCCTCGTTGGAGCTGCTTCGCCTATTTTTGTAACCTATAAAGCTGATTATAAGTGTGTAGAAAAATAGCAAGGTCGCTATGTATAATTTATAGTTTTCATTTATCATGATCTAAAAAAATGGTAAAGATGATATATTTTCAAGATAAATAATTCGGGTAATATTAAATAATTTATCTTGATTGTTTGGAAAAAGCGGTTTTTGCATATATCTTTGTGGTGTGTTACCGAACAAAGGTAACATTTTATATGGCTATATTCAAAGAATTCTCCCCCAAGAAAAGTTTTATTTATAGAAAAAAGTTAAAAAAATGAAGATAAATTATCTTTCGGAGTTTAAGCTAATCGAAAAATTGACGTTGGATGATATGCCGTCTCGGTTTAAATTCACATACGATACCCTCCCAATGCAGTTCTTGTATTGTTTTAAAAGTTAGAGTATGGCGAGTGTAGATATATTAGCACCTTTCATCTTGTCGTTTGAGGGTGGATACGTTGACCACCCTTGTGATAGAGGGGGCGCAACAAACAAAGGGGTGACAATCTCGACTTGGCGAGCTTGCGGATATGATAAAACCGGGGATGGCGTGGTTGACTCATGTGACCTCAAATTGCTGAGTGACACGGAGGTTATTCAACGAGTGCTCAAGCCTCACTATTGGGATCGTTGTCAAGGTGATGAGATTGAGGATCAATCCGTAGCCAATATCTTGGTGGATTGGGTTTGGGCATCTGGCGTGTGGGGCATAAAGCATACACAGCGGATTTTGGGCGTTGAGAGCGATGGCGTTATCGGGGAGCGAAGTTTACGACAGATAAATTGTCGTGATGCGCATGATCTCTTCGATAAAATTAAGAGTCGCCGTGAGCAACACTTTCGCTCGATTGTTGAGCGAGACCCTTCGCAGAGCATATTTCTTCGAGGGTGGTTACGGAGGTTGGGGTCTATTAAATATGGGGCGTTGGAGCTTAATGGTGATGTTTAGATTGTTGCTTTTGATGTTGTTTTTGGCGACGGGGTGTTCCCCATGTCGTGAAGTGGCTCTTACTCGTCGAGACAGCGTATCGATTGAGAGCCGCTCACGTCAAGTCGAGATCGTGGATACTCTCTTTGCTCAAATATTCCCCGTTGAAGATCGGGTTACAGAGAGGTCGGATTCTAGTTACCTCGAAAATAGATACGCTCGTTCCGAGGCGATAATTCTTCACTCCGGAGAGCTCTACCACACATTGGAGAGTATCCCACAGCTTATTGAGGTGGAGTATCGAAAGAGTGTTGAGGTGCGTGATAGTGTGATATATCGTGATCGCAGCGAGGTGAAAGTCGTTGAGGTGGAGCGAAAACTATCATGGTGGCAGATGTTGCAGATTCGTGGTTTCTGGGCTCTGGTGTCGCTTTTGGGTGGGGGGATTGTAGTGCGTAAGATATTGGGGTGATATAGCAATAGGGGGTTATCGAATATAAATCGGCTTTTATCAGCTGATAACTTGGGTTTTAGAATGTTATTACTTGTGCGCAAAGCTCCAAGAACCCTTCGTTGCTCTGAGGATTCCACATCGCTTTAGTGTAAACGGGTATGTTGTAGTTGTTTATTGAGAGGATATATTGTACAGTAAGTGCCACCTCGACAGTACCAGTTTCTTGACCATAAAAGTTTGCGGAATGAACGTCGTCGATTGCAAATGCTGAGCTTATATTTGCATCGATATGCCAGCTACCTCTGTTGTATAGAGCGTACGAAACGGAGCAAAATGTTGAGTATCTATTGTGGTGGTTCTCGTCATCTCTGTCACGCCCATAAACTATTGTTGCCCATGTTAGTGAGAGCGGGAATTTCTTGCCAAATTCATACTCTACTGTTGCATCGAGGAAACGACCCGTCTGCGAGGGTGAGTAGTTGAAGAACTCTTCGTTGTTGTATGTCGCATTTTCCGAGAAGTTGTAGGTGTCGACTAGGGTAAACGAGAATCCTCCATGTGTGTAGTTGATGTAGTTATTGAACTCTTTGTAGTCACCTGTGCTATTTGCTCCACCCCAGAATCCAAATCTAAAGTTCTCGTTGGCAGTCTCGTAGTAAACATCAGTTGTTATCACCACGCCATCTGCAACCTCGCCTCCTCTCCATAGGTGCGAATTTTTGATCGATGATGTGATTCCAGGTTGAGCAAAGAGCTGTGATGTGAACATTATCACGGGTAGAAATATAAATAAAAATCTCATAGTTATAAGTTATTGTTAATAATATAACGCAAAGGTATATCACCAAATGGTTAATAACTAATGAATTGAGATTTTGTTTTATGAGAACGATTGCGAAAACGTTTGCAAAATATGCAAACGTTTTCAAATATAATATATGAGAAACTTAAATAAGTAATGCAAATAATTATTGGTGTGTTTTTAAGAGTGCTATTGGTGATGAGATTTTTTGCTGTTGAATTGAAAATATAGTGGTTCTACATTGAGATTTAAAAGTTAAAAATATCGCTCCAAGAGTGCTG
>JAWXSU010000157.1:0-3968 GCA_044434245.1 Rikenellaceae bacterium
AATGCCACAATGATTAACCAAGATGGCAAACCCGTATATGTACTTGCGATGAGAGGTGGTCTATATAGAGGGTGTAAGGGGTGCATGTACTGCTACAAACTCTTCAGCGACATGGGGCTCATCGAGGACAACATTCTCAAAGGTGAGATCGACACTGAGGAGAATTTACTTGTAAATATAACCCTCACCGAGAAGGGCGAGGAGTACCGTTTATCGGGGGGCATAGCAGATAAACTTCTCTCAAACGAGAGTCAATCATTCATTCAAGTTGCAGAGTACGTATTTACAAAGATCACATCCCTCACTCAAGATGGCTCAAACGCAACCGCCAATGTGGAGTATCGTATTGAGTACACCCCCTTCGGCAAAGCTCTTGGATGCGAGGATACCCCATGTGCAACAACAAAATGCTCTTTCGTGAAATTTGATGACATCGGATGGGTTGCAACTAATTTTTCTTCGATCAATTAACACGCACAAAAAGTTGTAGATTTTATAGTTGAGAGTGGCTTCGACATCATACGGAGTACTTCCAACTGAGGCAGAGTGGGCATTTAGGTGTGAGCCATTATACCTATTTTTTATAATAACTCACTTATATTTGATGCCCCCCTCTAAAGCAAGTCTCCCCCAAGCCATTTTGATAAGAAAACCTTATCCAAAACTAACGTTTTAACCTAAATTGAATAGAACTATATACACTACACTTACGAGCAAATAGGTGTACAAACGATATTAAAAAAGGGGACTTGTTAGCCCCCTCTCTATTCAAATATATATTTAAACTCACGTTAATATCGAACCTTAAATACGAGTTTTCTAGCGTTTGTTCTCTCTCCAAAGCCGTAGTTTGTGGTGTGCATATCATCTGGGAAGAAGATTGTGAAGTATCCTGCTTTGATGATGTAGAATGGCACATCTTCCACGGTGTAGAACATGATGTCGTCACTCTCCTTGTATGGTATTGTGAGCTCTCCATTTCCTAATTTCGATGCTCCGTGGAGCTCCTCCCCTTCGATCATACACTGAACATCAATGAATTTTTCGTGTCTTTCAAGCAATACCTTCTCGCCAACTGTTGGTCGAGTGAGATACTCTTGTACTATAACTCGAACATCATCTGAAAGTTGTGTCACACCTAAAGCTACACTCTTCAAATCTTGTGTTGCGAGGTATTCAAACACGACTTTCCACCTCTCTGGGTATTGTGCATAGTGTTTGGCGAATGTGTCGATGTCGATTGAGGGAGTTGAAGGTTTGAGTGCTCCCCCCATAAGCCACTCTTGTGCGTCGTACCATGCTTTTGACTCCTTGGTTTGTGCCGAAAGATTGGTTGTAGTTGTCACAATGCAAGCAACTACCATTGTGATGAAAATTGTAAATGTTTTCATTTTAGTTTATTATTAGTTAGATTAGAACTCTCCTTAACTCCCAGATCACCATTCACAATAACAAATGTAGTTATTTACACCTTACATTCCAAATATACATAAAAAAAATCGTCACATTACGTGACGATCTTTCTTAAACAGATTCTTACTCTGCACTTCCATATTCGAACAGGTAACCTGATGTCACCTCCAAAGGAATTAGCCTCTTGTAGTATTTTAGATTCATATTAAAATGATACTCTCTCTTTTTACCCTCCTGCTCAACAGTGAGAATAATCTTGATCCTCTTACCGTCGCTCAACCCTTTGCCAAACTCTCCAAGAAGAGCTGTTGCACTATATTTTGTGACATTTGCATAGGTTTGATCCACAGCATTGTCACTACCATGTGGGTTCTCTGCTGTTTTATTGCCAGGTTGCACCTGCATCATAGTGTTGGATCTTACGTTCTCCCGTGGAAGTACCACATCCGAGAATATCATTCCTCGTGATATTGTGGTCGGAGGTTGTGGCTGATCCGAGTTGTAATACTCTTTGCCCCTATTTGTTAGTTTTTGTGACGTTCCATCCGCTAAAACGAGGGTTGACTCATCCCAAACGATATTCATAGATTCACGACCACCATTCACAATTATTAAATCAAAGTGCGTCGGGTGCATCTCCCATCTATAGTTTACCGACCCGATCTTGCACACCGCCGACATGCAGCCTTCGGGTTGGTTATCCACCACGGAGTTTATTGGTTTATAGCTCATTGTGTCATACTGAACACTCTCCATTTCAAAAGCGTAGTATCCCTTAACACGTTTAGCCTCGACTTCTGTAGCAGCAAATACAAGCAATAAAACAACTAAGCAAAAATTAAATTTTGATTTCATATCATTATATTTTTAAAACAAAGATCCCCACCATCACTGATAGAGATCTTCGCTATATTGTGTATGTAGCTTTAATCCCTACTCTACAACCTCACTATCTGTATCATAAACAAGGATACGACCACAGTACTCACACACGATAATCTTCTTTCCTTGTCTAACCTCCAACTGGCGTTGTGGCGGGATACGGTTAAAACATCCACCGCAAGCGTCACGTTTAACAGTTACAACAGCCAATCCATTACGAACGTTTCCACGAATACGGCTATAAGCAGTCAAGAGTCGCTCATCGATCTTTGACTTCGCACCACCTGTCTTAGCCTCCAAAACTGCAAGTTGGTTCGCTGTTTCAGCCTCGATATTCTCCAACTCTGCACGTTTTGCTGCGAGGTCTGCTTCACGATCCGACACTATAGATTGTGCCTCATCCAACTGAATCTTTTTAGCCTTAATCGCTGCACTATACTCCTTTAGGCGCTTCTCCGCAAGCTCAATCTCCAACTCTTGGTACTCAATCTCTTTGGTGATAGCATCAAATTCACGGTTGTTACGCACGTTGTTATGTTGCTCCTTATAGTTGGCAATTTGGATTTTCGATTGGTCGATCTCTCTTTTGCGTTGCTTTGTGAGGGTATTAAACTCCTCGATCTCGGCATTGATATTCTCCAAACGGGTATTAAGCCCCACCAAAATATCCTCTAGATCTTTTACCTCCAATGGAAGTTCGCCCTTGATCTTGTTGATCTCATCAATCTGAGAATCAATCTTTTGGAGCTCATAAAGAGCCATGATCTTCTCTTGCATCGAGTAATCAGCGTCAACTACTTTCTTTTGTGCCATATTCTTATATTTGTGTTGTGTGGGATCTCCCACATTTAACTTATCCTATATTTTCACCTCCTTTGCACCTACTATAATGATATATAGTTTATTGGGTTGCGTGTGCAACGGCTCTTGTGGACGGCAAAGTTAATAATTTTTTTTGATAAAATGTCAAATAAAATATCAATTACGCAATATTCACTCTCATAATGTCCGACATCCACCACCGTAAACTCAGAGTCGGGGGTCATAAAGTCATTATACTTAAGATCTGCCGTGACATATAAGTCAACTCCTTCGTTGCGAGCAGCCGAGATTAGTGATCCTCCAGATCCTGTGCATATCGCAATGCGACGACATCTATCTCCAACTATTTCACTGCATCTGACTGCCTTGCAATTTAGTTGCCTTCCTACATATTTTATATAATCCGCAACACTACACTCCATATCAACATCCCCCACAACACCAAAGCCGACTCCCGCTTGGGGTGATGTTGACGATAGTACCTTCATATTCTTAACTCCAAGAATCTCGCCAACTCGCCAACTCATACCCTCGGGTGTTGAGTCTAAATTTGTGTGGGCGGCATAGAGTATTATATCGTTTTTGATCGCTGCCTCTACGCACTTTTCGACATATGTCGATGAAGTCAAACGTTTGAGTGGGTTGAAAATTATGGGGTGGTGTGTGATAATCATATTTGCACCCAACTTCACCGCCTCCTCAATAACCGCCTCTGTAACATCTACCGCAAGTAACACACCATATACTTCACGCTCACAACGCCCCACCGTGAACCCCGAGTTGTCGTAACTCTCTTGCAAACTAAGAGGTGCGAACTCCTCTACTATTTTTGCTATATCTGCTGCTTTCAT
>JAWXSU010000158.1:0-3933 GCA_044434245.1 Rikenellaceae bacterium
AGGTTGAATCTGAGGGCGTTGCATCCAGCAACAATCGCTGCATCTATACGATCTCGTTTGAGTGACTCGATAACATCTGCTGTCACCATGTCGCATATCTCTAACTCCACCTTCGGAAACTTTTTCACAAAGGTTGGGATAAATTTATGGAGTAAATATGGCGAGATAGTAGGGATCACCCCCAATCTTAATTTGCCGGTGATCTCACCCTTAAGTTCTGCTACCGACTCCTTAATATTTTGGTACGCCATAATTGTTTGACGTGCCTGCTCCAACACTACTAACCCCGCCTCTGTTGGTATCACTGGTTTACGTGTCCTATCCAAAAGAACAACACCTAACTCCTCCTCCAAAGACTTTATCTGCATGCTGAGAGATGGTTGCGTGACGAAACACTTCTCCGCCGCTGCCGAAAAATTTCCGCAATTTGCCACCGCTAATAGATACTCTAATTGAATTATAGTCATACTTTCTCGCTATTTAATAGCGTAAAGGTATAAAAAAAAACTATAAAGTCATAACTAATGTGTTATCTCCCTCACTTTTTTATATCTTTGCAGGCGATAAAAATGAATTTACATAACAAATAAGATATATTTCAACATCATGGAGACAGTCCTTAGCGGAATACGCCCTACGGGTCAGTTGCACCTTGGCAACTATTTTGGAGCACTTAAGAATTTTATCAAGATGCAGCACGATGCAAATTGTTTCTTCTTTATTGCAGATTATCATGCACTTACAACGCATCCAGACCCAACAACACTTCACTCTAACATCCGAGGCGTTTTGGCGGAGTATCTCGCAGCAGGTCTCGATCCGAATGTTGCGACAATATATGTTCAAAGCGATGTCCCTCAAGTAACCGAGTTGTCGACATTACTTTCAATGCACGCATATTTGGGAGAGTTGGAGCGTACGGTATCTTTCAAGGATAAGGCTCGCAAGCAACCTAACAATGTCAACGCTGGGCTTTTGTGCTACCCAGTACTTATGGCAGCTGATATCCTTCTTCACCGTGCAGCTAAGGTTCCTGTGGGTAAAGATCAAGAGCAACATTTGGAGCTAACACGTGTTTTCGCTCGTCGTTTTAACTCAATGTATAAAGTCGATTTCTTTCCAGAGAGTCAAGCATACAATTTTGGTTCTGAGAGTGTTAAGATCCCGGGGTTGGATGGATCAGGCAAGATGGGTAAAAGCGAGGGTAACTGCATCTATCTTAGCGACTCTGATGCTGCTATTCGCAAAAAAGTGATGAAGGCGACAACGGATTCAGGTCCTACAGTGCCAAACTCTCCAATTAGTGAGCCGGTGCAAAATATCTTCACGATTATGGAGTCGGTATCTGATGCATCGACAATCGAGTACTTCAAAGATAAATATGCTTCGTGCGAAATTCGTTATGGAGATCTTAAAAAGCAGTTGGCAGAGGATGTTATCAAATCGGTAGCACCTATCCGTGAGCGAATTGAGGAGATCTACAACAATGAAAAATATCTTCACGAGGTAACACAATCTGGAGCAGAACGTGCTCGTAAGAGTGCCGACGAAACTGTACGTCAGGTGCGTGAAATAATGGGTATATATCACTTCTAGGAGATGACTATTCAAAAACGATACGAACGTCTTTATAGATGGTTTCTGCGGCTTAGTAGACGACTTAGTGAGCGACAGATGATGATCGTTCTAGCTATTGTCGTTGGTGCTTTAGCTGGGCTTGGAACATACGTATTCGAAGTGGTATTGCACACTATAAAGGAGTGTTTGGTGAATTGGCTGCCCGAAGATATATCATATCCGATGTTTCTGGTCTACCCGCTCATTGGTATTATACTGGTGACACTGTTCGTGAAATATATCGTACGTGACAACATCTCGGAGGGTGTGACTCGTGTGCTATACGCAATATCTAAACGCAACTCTCAACTTCCACAACACAACACATGGAGCTCCGTTGTGGCATCATCAACGACTATAGGTTTCGGAGGTTCGGTTGGACCCGAGGCACCTATCGTATTAACGGGTGCAGCTATAGGCTCTAATGTTGGACGTATCGCAAGGCTAAACTATAAAAATACCACACTGCTTTTGTGTTGTGGTGCAGCGGCAGCTCTGGCAGCGATATTCAAAGCTCCAATTACAGGACTTGTCTTTGTGTTGGAGATTTTGATGTTAGATATCACAGTGAGCTCTATAATTCCACTCCTTATCGCATCTATTACCGCCACAACTATGTCATTTATGTTGCGTGGTTTCGATCCGATATTGGCGGTATCGTTGACTCCGGCGGATGCTTTTCAGTTGAGACAGATACCTCTGTTTTTACTGCTAGGCGTGGGGTGCGGACTTATGGGATTCTACCTTACGGTTGTGAATGAATGGGTTGGAAGTCTGTTTAAAAAGATTGAAAATCAATATGTAAAGTGGGGTATTGGAGGTATTGTTATCGGACTCCTTATATATATTTTCCCACCATTGTATGGTGAAGGATATGAGGCTATTACAGCTTTGATGCATGGTCAGCCTATGGAGTTGTTTAATAATTCACTCTTCTTTAAATTCAGAGAGGTGGAGTGGATTTTGATTATCTATCTGCTCGCTACGATGTTCTTCAAGGTCATTGCCATGTCGTCGACAAACGCTGCGGGAGGTATTGGTGGTACGTTTGCTCCGTCGTTGTTTATCGGTGCTTTCTCGGGTGCTACACTGGCGTTGGCATGTAATATGTTCTTTGAATGGGATCTATCGGTGGTGTCATTCACGTTGGTTGGTATGGCAGGTGTGATGTCGGGGGTTATGAATGCCCCACTAACTTCGGTCTTTTTGATCGCTGAGCTTTCGAGTGGCTATGGGTTGTTTATACCCCTAATGTTGGTCTCTTCAATATCATTTGCGGTAAACTACTACCTCGAACCAGAATCTATATACACCAAACCACTAAGCAAAAAGGGAGAGCTTTTGACCCACAATAAGGATCAATCAGCTATGGTGTTTCTCACCGTAGGCGATCTTATGGAGACAGATTTCGTACGACTCAAGGAGTTTTTTACATTGGGGGATTTGGTGCATATCGTATCTACGGCACACCGCAATATATTTCCGGTGATAGACAACTTTGGTAAATTGCTGGGAGTTGTTCAGTTGGATGATATTCGTGAAGATATGTTTAAACCCGAGAAGTACAAAAACTCGATACATATGTATATGATACAACCCCGAGATAAAATCCTCGAAAATGAGCAGATGCAATCGGTTTTGACGAAATTTGAGAGTAAACACACGTGGATGTTACCCGTTGTAAGTAGTGATAATAGGTATTTAGGTTTTATATCGAAATCACAAATACTAAACTCTTACAGAAAACATCTTATTAAGATATCTCAATAGTAGCTACGAGCTTAACACAAAGAGTTACCAAACAGCAAATATATAGCGAAATATTTGGCGTTTTTTTAATAATTTAGTCAAATGTTTCGCTATGTTATTAATTTAAGTAGTGTAAAACAATTATTGCCATATTTTTAAAAGCACTCTTGAAGCGATATTTTTTACTATTAAATTTCAGTATAGAACCACTATATTTTCAATTCAATAGCAAAAAATCTCATCTCCAATAGTACTCTTAAAAACACACCAATGATTATTTTACCCTACTTACAACATCTAAGTAGATTTTCTAACTATACCCAGAGAATAAGTTATGACGCAGCGTTATTTTTGTAATATTCTGCTTTTTTTATCGTATAGAACTCGTTTATTGACAAATTTCCGAGTGAGGAATGTCTGCGTCGGGTGTTGTACCAACACTCAATATACTCGAAAATCTTGGTCTCCATCTGCTGTGCCGAGAGTAATTTTTTTGTATTGATACACCAGCTCGCATTTCAAAGTTTTGAAGAAACTCTCCGCCACCGCATTGTCCCAACAATTGCC
>JAWXSU010000159.1:0-3857 GCA_044434245.1 Rikenellaceae bacterium
CGCCTCTGCGAGATCTTTTCGACAACTCTAATTTCAATAATGTCAATGAACATTCTGGTTATAGTGAACCAAATTTATTTAATTTTTAAGCTGTCCTGTTTTTTAGTGGACAGTAGTGATCTCAAGATATAACTTGTTATATTATAGTACTTTTTTTCTTTCTATCTGTGTGGGTAGGGATTCCTTAACAGATAGTTTAGCCAAGAAGTCATAATGCGAACCTTGTCGTAGCACCTCGCAATCAAACCCATTAGCTTCGGCGTGGTACGCAAGGGTTTGAGCATCAACATACAACCAATCGAAACTCTCTCCCTCAATATCGTTATACTGCATCTGGAAATCAACCTCTCCGTAATAATCCCCCAGCAGATCTATCTCGTAACTACCATCCTCATCTTCGAAAAGATATTTTAGATCCGAGGAGTCCATAAGCACAAAGCCATTGGGGTTAAGCAGTTGTTTGATACGATCAAAAAATTGTGGCATACGATTCAATTTTCCGATAATTCCAGAGCCATTCATTAGCATAAGTATTGTATCGAATTTTTCATCAAACGACACATCAAAAAGATCTACTTGACGAGGATTTTTCACTCCACGCTGAGCCATAACATCCACCGAAAGTTTTGAGATGTCGATAGCGCACACATCAAATTTCTCATCTTGTAGGGCTAGAGTGTGACACCCCGCACCTGCACCTACATCCAGCACTCTGCCAACAGCCAATTTTAAGGCAAGTTTTTCGAGTGTCGGCATGTTCTTCTTAGATCTAAAAAGTTGTTTTACGGGGATCTCATCTTCATCGAATTGCGATGATAACACACGTAGTTTCGATGCTTTATGTCGAGTGTGATAATCTAAAATTGCAGAGCCCATAGGGTCTTTTTCGGGGGTGAGAAGTGTTGTTTTCAAATCGTGAACATTTAATTGATGGCAACAAAGGTAGTAAAATTTCAAAATATATTTTTTATTCTACTATAAAATAGCTATTTTTGTAGGTGTTGAACACTTTAATTTATATGATGAGAAACATTATCACACTACTCACAGCTGCACTTTTTGTATGTTGCTCGCAGCCACAGCCCGAGTCACCTTACACATTGACGTCGCAACTAAATGACCTTCGCATATCTCTTGAGGTTGCACAAGAAGATTTAACCATAGAGCTTTACGATGGGGATGATGTTGTTTTATCAAAATCACCAATATCATTTTTTCTCGATAATGAACTTGTATCATGCGAATTAACAGGTAGCGAGAAGATCGATAGTGTTGCGGTTTTACCAATGTTATATGGTGAGTTTAGCCAAGTCTCTGTCCCATATTCAGATATGGTGTGTGGTGTGCGTTTTACTAATCTCGCGGAGAAAACCATCGAGGGTACAGTGACGGTAAGGCTATTTGAGAGTGGATTTGCTTATCGTATAAAGTTAAATAACGTCCCACCAAAATCGACAATTCGAGAGATCAGCGAATTGATACCCGCTGATCTGGAGGGTAAATGTTTCGTCACAAATGGAGAGTTGGAGCCATTGGGAGCAATGTCAATTTCGCAAGCTCGTAGAATGTGTCGAACGCCCCTTGTCTACCAAACCGAAGATCGACTCCTCGCATTCCATGAGTGCGATTTGAGAGATTATCCTCAGCTATTTTTACAGGGGCGTGCAGATGGCTCATCTCTTGCTGTTAAGATCGAAAAAATATCGATCCTAGGAGATGTAGAACTTCCATGGCGCACGGTTATGTTGGGCGAAAAATTTGAAGATCTTCACAACCAAAAGCCTATATATCAAACCATGAATCGTGATTCTGAAGGGGATTTCAGTTGGGTGAAACCGGGGCTGAGTATGTGGGATTGGAGTGCTCAAAGTGCTGGAAATTACAACTATGATATGAATACAGAGAGTCTGAAGAGATATATAGATTTTTGTAGTAAATCAAATATCTCGTATCTTCTCGTAGACGAAAGGTGGCGAGAGGAGCATGATCCGTTGTCTGCTATTGAGGGTCTAGATATTCAAGAGGTTGTAGAGTATGGTCAAAAGATGGGTGTCGGCATAATACTGTACTACGATACCGAATATGTCACGGAACAATACCCAGCAATAGATTTTGACTCTGTAGCCAAGACTTTCTCAGAGTTAGGCATTGCCGGAATAAAATATGGATTCTTGAGGAGTAAGAGCAATTTAGCGAGAACGGCTATGTCGCAAGATATAATTCAAACTGCAGCAAAGTATAAACTTCTAATTGATTTTTATGACTCACCAATCCCATTTAGTGGTTTGGAGCGTACATATCCAAACTTCATAAATCGAGGATTTTGCAATGCTCAACTCGACAGACGAACAACATTCACACCTCGTCAATTTGTGAGAATGGCATCTCTAAATCTTCTTGCCGGAGATATGGATCAAGCAAATGGAATATTTGCACTGAATGATATCGCGTCGCTCTCAAAAGAGCCTCAGCGTGAGTATAATTCAACAATATCGGGTGAGGTAGCACGATTTATATTCTCACACACGGGTCTCTTTTCGGTACTAATCGACACCCCCGAGGCTTATGAGAAAAAAGCGGATATCTTCGAAGTGATAAAATATATGCCAACATCGTGGGATGAGACCATATACCTTGATATGGATTATGACTCGTATGTCGCTGTGGCTAAACGCTCGGAGGATATGTGGTATGCGGCAGTTGTCTACAACGAAAAGGGAGGTGCCCATAAATTAAACTTAAAATTCCTAGACCCCGACTCTAAATACTCCGCAACAATATACCGAGATGCAGACGACACCAACTACAAAACAAATAAGGAGAAATACATCATTGATAATATGGAGGTTAACCATCGTAGTAGCATCAAAATTAACGTCCCATCAGGTGGCGGATATAGCGTGGTTTTCAAGAAAATTTAGGAGAAATATCTATCTCTTGTAAAGTCTTTGTGCAGCAGACTACCTTTGTTTCGAGCAGGAGTATCACTCACAATTTAGGATTTGAGATTTGTTCCTGAGGCTATTCTTGGTCACGTAGTGATTTTGGATAGCCTCTATTGTTGTTATTTATCCCAATCGAAACATGATTTATATTTGAAAACTGACGTTTAGAGAAAAAAGATCCGACCTCAGAATTAGCTCTCTGAGATCGGATCTTTTTTACTTGTTATATTTTGATTATTTATAATCTTGTTCGTGAACTCCCTTCACAGCACGACCCGATGGATCGTTCATATTTTTGAAGGACTCATCCCATGCCAAAGCCTCAGCTGTGCTACAAGCAACAGATGGCACAGATGGCACACAAGCTGCAGCAGTATCTGAAGGGAAGTGCTCCTCAAATATTGTGCGGTAGTAGTACTCCTCCTTGTTGCGTGGTGGATTCACTGGGAATCTCTCTGCAGCCTTCTCCATATCCTCATCGCTCACAGCATCTGTGGTAACTTGCTTAAGAGTGTCAATCCAACTGTAACCTACACCATCCGAGAATTGCTCTTTTTGACGCCATGCAACACTCTCTGGCAACATATCCTCAAAAGCCTTACGAAGAATCCACTTCTCCATACGACCATCTTTAGCCATCTTAGCCTCAGGGTTTAGCGTCATAGCGACATCCATAAACTCCTTGTCTAGGAATGGAACACGACCCTCTACACCCCATGCACACAATGATTTATTTGCACGCAAACAGTCATAAAGGTGAAGTTTGTCAAGTTTGCGTACTGTCTCCTCATGGAACTCCTTAGCATTTGGAGCTTTGTGGAAATATAAGTATCCTCCGAAGATTTCATCTGCACCCTCTCCCGAAAGTACCATCTTGATACCCATCGACTTGATAACACGTGCAAGCAGATA
>JAWXSU010000160.1:0-3850 GCA_044434245.1 Rikenellaceae bacterium
GTTATATGCGAGAGGTGGGGTTAGGTTATCTCACGTTGGATCGCCTCTCGTCGACACTATCGGGGGGAGAGTCGCAGCGAATAAATCTTTCTACGTCGTTGGGTAGTAACCTCACGGGATCGCTCTATATTTTGGATGAACCTAGTATAGGTCTCCATCCACGTGATACTCATCGCCTTATAGGTGTTTTGAAACAACTTAGAGATATGGGTAATACGGTGATTGTTGTGGAGCATGAAGAGGAGATGATACGTGCGGCAGATTATATTGTCGATGTAGGTCCCAAGGCTGGATATTTGGGTGGCGAGATTGTGTATAGCGGAGCACTCAAAGGGTTGCTAAAGAGTAAAAAATCATTGACGGCAGATTATCTGTCGGGTAAAAAAACAATATCAATACCTCTTGTTCGCAGAGCTCGAAGCGGTCAGATTACGCTACATGGAGTGCGAGAAAATAACTTGAAAGGGGGAGATGTAACCATTCCTTTGGGGGTTATGACATCTGTTACGGGGGTAAGTGGATCGGGAAAATCATCGTTAGTGAGGGGAATTTTGTACCCTGCATTGAGGCGAGAAATATCGGAGAGTGGAGACCGTCCAGGAGATTTTGACTCCATGACGGGGGATGTCAATATGATAACAGCGATCGAGATGGTGGATCAATCTCCAATTGGAAAGTCGTCGAGATCTAACCCTGTGACCTACATCAAGGCTTATGATGAGATTCGAAAATTATATGCAGATTTAACATACTCTCGAAATATGGGGTATGGAGCCTCTGCATTTTCGTTTAATATTGCAGGAGGACGATGCGATGAGTGTCAAGGTGAGGGTATCATCAAGGTGAGTATGCAGTTTATGGCAGATGTCGAGTTGTTGTGTGAGTCGTGCAAAGGGAAGCGTTTCAAGGCGGAGGTTTTGGAGGCTAAATATCGGGGTCGCTCCATAAGTGATGTGTTGGAGATGACCGTAGATGCAGCTATCGAATTTTTCTCAGTGGAGGCGGAGCAGAGCACGACACTGCGTAAAATCGTCGAGAGGTTGATGCCGTTACAGAATGTGGGACTCGGATATATTAAATTGGGGCAGTCATCTTCGACGCTCTCGGGAGGAGAGGCACAGAGGGTGAAATTAGCATCATTCCTCAGCAAGGAGAGTGGTGCAGGACATACAATGTTTCTATTTGATGAACCTACAACGGGACTTCATTTCCACGATATAAATAAATTACTCACTGCATTTTCAGCGCTAATCGAGAGAGGGCACACGATTGTTGTTGTGGAACACAATATGGATGTGATAAAGAGTGCCGACTATGTAATAGATATTGGAGCAGAGGCGGGTGATGCTGGAGGAAATATAATATATGAGGGTACGCCCGAGGGATTAACCAAACAAGAGAATAGCTATACGGGAGATTTCCTGCGAAAACACGACGTTAAATAATGGAGTTCTATACATATCAACTACCCAATGGAATAAAGGGAATACATCGTCAAACACGGAGCGGTGTGACTCACTGTGCGCTGCTCATAAACTCTGGAACAAGAGACGAAGGAGTCGGGGAGTATGGTTTGGCTCACTATGCCGAACATGCTCTATTTAAGGGTACTACACATCGCAAAGCGTATCAGATAAATTGCCGACTAGAGAATCTGGGCGGAGAGCTTAACGCATTCACGACAAAGGAAGATACCACAATTCATGCCACAACGCTGCGAGGCGATTTTATGAAAGCGGTAGAGATTATCGCTGATGTTGCATTTAACTCCATATACCCCGATTTGGAGATGGAGCGAGAGAAGGAGGTGATATATGAGGAGATAAACACTTATAAAGATACCCCTTCGGAGTTGATATATGACACTTTCGAGGAGATGATGTTTGAGGGAAGTGAATTGGGACACAATATATTGGGAGTAAAAAAAGATATAAAGAGATTTACGGGAGATACAATCAGAGACTTCACACGTCGCACCTACACCACAGACCAAATGGTATTTTCGTCGATCGGAAATGTCAGCCTCAAAAGAGTAGAGGCAATAGCTAATAAATATTTTGGAGATCTCGCATCTTCGACACGTAGTTTCTGTCGAGAGGAGTCACGAGTGGTTGACCGTTTTGAGCGTGTGGTGAGTAAACGTACCCACCAAACGCACTCTATGTTGGGAGGTGTAGCGTATGGAATTAAAGACCCTAAGAGATTGCCGTTGTCGTTGTTAATCAATATTTTGGGAGGCCCGAGTGCCAATTCGTTACTTAATATGATAGTGAGAGAGAAACATGGGTTAACATACAATATCGAGGCAACATACACCCCATATACCGATAATGGAATATGGAACGTGTATTTCGGGGCGGAGAATGGAGCACGAGAGAAAGCGTTAGAACTTATTCATGCTCAAATGGATAGATTGTGTGTAGAGCCGCTTACACAACGTCAGTTGTCGATAGCAAAGAGGCAATTTGTAGCGCAGTTAGCCATCTCGATGGAGAGTAACGAGGGTTATATGCTAGGGGCAGGAAAGAGCTTTTTGGTGCATGGAGATGTAGATACCACAGAGGAGATATATCGCAAGGTGGCGGCACTCACGGCGGATGATATTATGGAGGTGGCGAGTGAAATTTTTAAGGAGCGTTCAATGCTAATTTATAAATAGAGATGAATCAGTTAGATAAATATATAAGCGATCATACAACTCCCGAAGAGGAGCTACTCACGGAGTTGGATCGTCAAACACACCTGCGTGTGGTACAACCACGTATGCTTTCGGGGCATGTACAGGGTAAGCTACTTACGATGTTGGTGAAGATGATGAGACCTCAGAGAGTGTTGGAGATTGGAACATTTACGGGGTATTCGGCACTATGTATCGCAGCAGGATTAGAGGAGGGGGCGGAACTCCACACCTACGAAGTGGATGATGAGTTGGAGAGTATTGCGGCAAGTTTTTTTGAACGGAGCAAACATCGAGATAAGATTTTTCACCATATAGGTTCAGCATTGGATGATGCACCGAAGTTAGGAGTGCAGTTCGATATGGTGTTTGTGGATGGAGACAAGAGAGAGTATCCCGAATATTACAATATGTTGATGTCGGGAGGGATGCTAAAGAGTGGATCGGTGATGATCGCCGACAATATCTTGTGGTCGGGTAAAGTTGTCGAGCCGCTACAGAAAAATGATAAACATACACGTGCATTGTTGGAGTTCAATCGCATGGTGGTCGAAGATGAGAGAGTGGAGTGTGTGATTTTGCCCATTCGTGATGGGTTGACGTTGATAAGAGTTAAATAAACCAAACTAACATATTATGAAAAAACTTCTACTTCTACTATTTTCACTCTCTCTGTTGCCTGTGGCGGCGCAGGAGAAGAAATTTAATTTTTATGGTTTTGTCCGTACGGATTTCTTTTATGATAGCCGTTCAAGTGTGGCATCGTGTAATGAGCTCTTCTATCTATACCCCCTAGCCGAGGAGTTGGATGCTAATGGTAATGACCTCAATGAGCAGTCGACAATGGGTTTCTTCTCGTTTGTCACTCGACTAGGAGTCGATGTCACGGGGCAAAAAATTGGTAACGCAGAGGCTTCAGCAAAGGTTGAGGTTGACTTTGGAGGATTTAGCAGCTCATATACTTTGTTGCGAATTCGTCAAGCGTATTTGAACTTAGCATGGCGTGATGGTGAGCACTCTTTATTGGTGGGTCAGACGTGGCATCCGTTATTTGGTAGTGTTGCCCCAACGGTTGCTAACCTTGCTACAGGATCGCCATTTCAGCCATTTAGCCGCACGCCACAATTTAGATATACTTATAAAAATGGTGGGTTTAGTGCTCTGTTTGCTGCT
>JAWXSU010000161.1:0-3814 GCA_044434245.1 Rikenellaceae bacterium
TCACAACCGCCGCAATAGATGTCGTAACCAACTGCGTGCGAGCCGATATTTTATTCGTGAAACTCGACATCAATCTACCGATCATCAATCCTCCCCAATAGAGGGTTGCAAGCAGCGCGGGGATTCCTAGCTCCACACCACCAATCGAGAGATTGTCACTTCCCAAGAAATATAGTGGACGTCCACTCTCGATAAGCTCCATAGCGTGCAGATTGACATTTACACCAATCATAACCTCGCCTCCGACATAGAAGAAGATCGCTACCACACCCAATCTCAGATGAGAAAAAGACCATATACTTCGTTTTGGACGAGAATCATCGCTACTGAATGTACCCTCGATATTGGGAAGACGCAAACGATACGTCACAAGTGTTACGATGGAGATAAATATCGTCATCAAAATAAATGGCAGTATAAGTTGATTTGACTGCACATCTGCCATCGCAACACCTGCGAACATCACCCCCGTAACGAAGAACGGAGCGATGGTTGTACCAAAGGAGTTTATCGCACATACAATATTCATACGTTGCACCGCCTGCGTTCCGGGCAACTCATAAGCATTGACATAGGGGTTTATCACCACTTGCAATATCGCTGCTGAAGTTCCCATCAAAAACGATCCTATGAGGAATATAAAGTATCCGTAAGGCACATAATCTGAACCTATCATAACACCCCAATCGACATAGTATGTAGCGATTGCCGAAGATCCCAGATAGAATACTAACCCTCCGATCATAAAAAGAAGTGCACGCATAAGGGTTGTTTTATACCCAAACAGATCAATCCATCGCCCTCCAAGTGAACTATTTAGCAGATATCCCAAGAAGAAAAAGAATGGTATTAGAGTAACTAACGTATTACGCAAAGCCTCGACATCCGATAAAAATGCGATCTGTAGAGGTCCCTGAAACTGCCCATTGACAGTTGTCAGGAATCCTACGATAAAATATATAAAGGTGAGGATCACAAATGGAGCCAAACCATAGTTATTTTGCCCTTTCATAGCTCTGTTAGATTATACTCTCAAGCGTTGCCATTGCGCCCAAAGATTTTATGTTTGATACCATATCAAGATACAAATCTACAAATTTTGGATCAGCTACCAAATCCACCATCACAAAAGGTGAAGCCGTAAGAAATGCTACAGCGTCGTCATTGTCGATCTTTGCAAGATCTGCCTCAGTGATCGCTGGCTCGAAGATATCAAAGGCAACACCCTTATCATCAATACGATACTTTAAATAGTGACGATACGCTGCAATAAGATATGCTATACGCACCATGTTATCCTTCGACGCAACCATCTGCTTAGCGATAGGCATAACATATACTGGGAATTTCGATGCTCCATCGCCACAAAGACGTGCTATTTGGTCGCTCACAGCACTGTTTGCGAAACGCTCTACGAGAATCTGCTTGTAGACTTTAAGATCCGTATTTGCAGGAGCTGGAACATATGGCGTGACATCAATATTCATGAAATCTCGCACGAATTGTACTATTCTCTCATCTTTCATCGCTGCATCAACTTTGCGATATCCGCTAAGCAATGATGGGTATGAAAGAAGCGTATGCGATGCATTAAGAAGCGAAAGTTTCATATTCTCGAATGGAGCAACATCACCGGTGAACTCCACTCCTACCTGCTCCCATGCTGGACGTCCTGCGATAAAATTATCCTCTACTACCCATTGCAAATAATCTTCGCAATATACAGGTGCAGCATCCGAGAACTCCAATGACTCATTGATACGTGCCACATCTGCCGGAGTTGTAGCTGGCGTGATACGATCCACCATGCTATTAGGGAAAGTGACATTTGACTCTACCCACTTCGCTAACTCTGGATCTTGGGTTTGGAAAAATGTAGTGAAGATTCGCTTACATGTATCGCCATTGTGTTGCAAATTATCGCACGAAAGAATCGTCACTGCGCCATTAGCCGCTTTGATTCTGCGACGTAGACCCTCCGCTACGATACCAAATATCGTCGTTGGTGATTGAGAGTTAGCGATATCAGCTCGCACGGCATCAGTATCTAGATTATATCCACCCTCGGTGATTGTCATCGTGATGATACGAATATCGCCATCAGCTACCTTATTTATGATAGCCTCCACACTCTCGCCGCTCCATAGCAATTCGGTGAGAGATCCGATAATCTCAACCTCATTCACTCCATCACGTCCACAAACTGTGAGACTATACACACCCTCTTGCTCGGTGAGCTTTTGGAATAGAGGATTATCTTGTGGCATAATCATCGCTCCACAAATTCCCCACTCTGACGACGCTCCTCTATTTAAGAGTGCATTTGTATAACTTTCGAGGTGAGCTCTATGGAAGTTTCCAACTCCAAAATGAAGGATTCCTGATTTTACCTCTGCTCTGTTGTAATTAAAATTCGTAGTAGTCATAATATTTTGTTTTAAAGTTTTTTGTTCAACACAAATTTATCTTATTGACGCACTATATCCAATATTTTTCACAAACTTATCGTCTGCAAACGTTCTCGCAAACGTTCTCAAATTGTGCAAACGTTTTCATTTCTCAAAAAAAAGTGTAACTTTGTATAAAACCTTATGTGATATGAAAAGAGTAACTATCAAAGATGTAGCCGAATATCTAAAAATTTCGATTTCTACAGTATCTCGTGCCTTATCAGGCGATAAAAATATCCGCAAAGAGACCAAAGAGCAGGTCGAGGAGGCTGCACGTAAATTGGGATACAAACCAAACCCTGTAGCCACAAACCTGAAATTTGGACGAACAAATACAGTTGGCGTAATTGTTCCCGAGATGATTACACCCTACGCCTCACAAGTTATAATGGGCATACAGGAGGTTCTGCACCGTGAAGGGATAAAGGTCATTATCTCCGAATCCTCAGAAGATTGGCAGCAGGAGCGAGAAAACATCGCTACCATGGAGCGTTTTATGGTCGATGGAATTATTGTGTCACTTTGCGACTACAAGAAAAACCATGATGAATACCTACGCCTACAAAAAGAGGGGATGCCAATGGTCTTTTATGATCGTATACCATATAATATGGATGTGTCACAAGTGATTGTCGACGATTATATCAAATCTTTCTTTCTAATTGAGGGGTTGATTCGTTCTGGTCGCCACAAAATTGTACATATCCAAGGTCCAGACTATATATATAACTCTTCGCTAAGAGCTCGCGGATATAACGACGCTCTCAAAAAATTCAATATCCCTCGTTCAGCAGATAGAATCGTGAAGAGCGGTGTGCAATTCAGCGATGGGGCTGAGGCTATCACTAAACTCATTGATAATGGTGTGGAGTTTGATGCAATATTCGCATTTACGGATACCCTAGCCATCGGTGCTTTGAATAGGCTTCGTGAGGCTGGAATCTCTGTACCACAAGAGGTCGCAGTAGCGAGTTTCTCGGGAACAGTCCTAGCGACTATTGTTACCCCACCCCTAACATCTGTGGAGGCTCCACTCAAAGAGATGGGATGTGAAGCGGCAAATCTAATTTTGGAAAAGATTAAAAATCCAGAATCGCCAACCAGATCAATAGTTCTCGATGCCGAAATAAAATTGCGGGACTCTACAGAAGCTAATTCGTAACTTAAGCTATACTGCGGTGGGGGTAGTATAACACTGTAAATCCTCACCTCTACCCTCCCTCTTAAAAAAGCCGATTTATATTAAGTAGTGTAAAACAATTATTGCCATATTTTTAATAGCACTCTTGTAGCAATATTTTTCACTATTAAATCTCAATGTAGAACTACTATATTTTCAATTCAATAGCAAAAAATCTCATCTC
>JAWXSU010000162.1:0-3790 GCA_044434245.1 Rikenellaceae bacterium
CGATACGAAGGAGTGTACGGCAGAAGATCTCACCATGGCGGAGACGATAATGGGCAATTATTTCGACAATGTTGTAGTTTATTAACCTGAGTTTTTATTATAATATACAGAAGAGGGTGACCCCATCGGTCACCCTCTTCTGTTACATATAGCGGAGAGCTTACTCCTGTCCGCTCAACTTCTTATAGATGTCGTTATATTTGTTATACTTATCCATCATACCCTCCTGCTCGCGAATACGGAAGTAGATAGATTTCAAATACTCAGCAACGGTGACATCATCAGACTTAATCTCATAAGCTCTCTCCAATGAAGGCAAAGCCTTTTTGTACATCTCGCTTAGCACGTCATAATCAGCGTTGTAGTCAGCTTGTTTCGTGTAGTTCTTCTCCTTCATTACCTCATTGAACTCATCTGCCTTGCTTGTGTAGAACACTCCGGTGTAGAAGTGACCATTGAATCCCTCTGGGTCAAGTCGTGCTACATTCTCAAAAGATTTGATACACTCGTCGTTGTTCTTAAGCGAAGAGTAGATGCGACCACGGCTATACCACAATGACAATTTATCTGGATCTGCTGCAAGTCCCTTCTCGATCATCTCCAACGCCTCATCTGGAGTACCGATCTTATCTCCGTGCATTGTGTAGAGTTGCATCAAACACTCCATGAGGTTATTGTTCTCAGGGAATTTAGTCACAGCTCCAGCCATGAAGTTTTTGAGTTCTATAAGACGCTCTGTGGTGAGTTCATCTGATCCTCCCATTACGCAGTGGAATGTGTAGTAATATGCCTTACCTCTGTTTTCGGGAGCCGTATTCTCGTCTGCCATCTCAATCTCGTCATATCCCTCTTTGATTGCAGCACGCAAATGTCTCTCTCCGAGCGAATACGCCTTTTTGTTATCAGGATTTTTGCTACCCTCGATTGTGTAGAGGTAACCCGACATATATGTGATGCTTGGGTCATTCAGCGATTTGTCAACTGTAGCTCTCGCCTTGTTTGATCTATAGAATGCCTCTGCAGCAGCTGGATAATCCTCTATTGCGATATAGTTATTTCCAGCATCACGGAAGTGGTTTGCAATCTTGTCAATACCGGCGTCAACCTTAGATTTAACACTCGGGTCAATCTCCAAAGCCTTTGCATAAGAGCTCAACGCCTTTGAGAATGGATCTTTGACAACATCTCTAGTCTGTTTCCACGCTGCGACATTTCCATTCATTTCATAAACTGTAACGAAGTAAAATGTCAACTCCTTCATCGCTTTTCCTCCAAATGTGACATCCTTAGATCCACGCTCCTTACCAAAGTTAGTTCGCACTGTAGCGATTGGAAGTCCAGCATAAAGAGTCTTTACCGCCTCTTTTCCTGCGTTGTAGTATGAATCCGCATGCTTAAGCCATGTTGCTGCTTTGATGTTTTTCTTAGGATTTTCGAGAGTCTCGTCAAGTTTTTTCAACGACTCCTCAGTTCCTCCAATATCAATTCTTTGTGCCATGACCTGCGTTGTAGTCATTACAGCCATTGATAATGCTACCAACAAAAATGTGATTTTTTTCATGATATTATAATTTTAAGTTATCTACTCAACAATATTACTATCTACCTGCGTAGTTGCAACCTCTGCTCCTTCGACTGTCGCCACAACAACCTCATCCTCCTCACTCTTTGGAACTGCCATCACCGATGCGATTGCATCTCCCTCTCGGAGATTGATAATTCTCACTCCTTGAGTTGCACGTCCTGCGATGCGGATTTGATCCACCGAAGTACGTATCGTAAGTCCCGAGCGGTTGATAATCATAAGGTCATTAAGGTCGCACACCGCTTGGATCGATATCAAATTACCTGTCTTTTCTGTGACGCTGATGGTCTTAACACCCTTACCTCCACGGTTTGTTATGCGATATTCATCCAAATCCGTACGTTTTCCATATCCATTCTCGCTAAGAACCAATACATCCTGCTGTGAGTTTGGCTCAATGCAGATCATTCCGACAACCTCGTCGTCTCCCTCCAGCATGATACCTCTAACTCCTGCACCCACACGACCTATCGGGCGTACTGTGCTCTCGTTGAAACGAATAGCCTTACCATTCTTCGCTGCGATCATCATCTCCGCCTCGCCACTTGTGAGTGTTGCGGTGATAAGCTCATCGCCCTCACGTATCACGATTGCGTTGACTCCATTTTGACGAGGACGTGAATATGCCTCCAACTTCGTCTTTTTGATCGTTCCATCCTTAGTACACATCACAATGTAGTTGTTGTTGATATACTCCTCGTCGGTGAGTTTCTTAACATTGATGTATGCTCGGATCTTATCGTTTGGCTCAATCTGAATAACATTCTGAATTGCACGACCCTTTGATGAGCGGCTTCCCTCTGGAATTTCATACACCTTCAACCAGTAGCATCGTCCATTTTGTGTGAAGAACAACATCGTGTTGTGCATTGTTGCGGTGTATATATGCTCGATGAAATCTTCATCTCTTGTTGCACTTCCCTTCGCTCCGACGCCTCCTCTGTTTTGAGTTCTATACTCTGTGAGTGGTGTACGCTTGATATATCCTAAGTGTGAAATGGTGATTACCATCTCCTCATCCGCATAGAAATCCTCTGGATTAAACTCCTCCGAAGAGTATACGATCTCTGTGCGACGCTCATCTCCATACTTCTCACGAATTTCAATCAACTCATCTTTGATGATTTGCATCTGCATCTCTATGCTCGCAAGCACATTGTTGTAGTAATCAATGCGACCCTGCAACTCATCTCTCTCGGCCGTGAGTTTATCATGCTCCAGACCTGTGAGTGCACGTAAACGCATCTCGATAATTGCGGCAGCTTGCAAATCACTAAGCCCAAATCTTTCGATAAGGCTACTCTTCGCCTCCTCGGGGTTTTTTGCGGCACGAATCAGACGAATAACCTCGTCGATATTATCCTGCGCAATAAGCAAACCTTGAACGATATGCATTCTCTCCTGCGCCTTACGAAGATCGAAACGAGTACGACGAACTACAACATCATGTCTATGCTCCACAAAGTGTTGAATCAAATCCTTCAAATTCAACATCATAGGGCGACCATTCACAAGAGCGATATTATTCACCGCAAATGATGTTTGCAGTGGCGACATTTTGAATAGGGTATTGAGCACGACACTCGACACGGCATCCGACTTGAGCGTAATAACAATACGCATACCCTCTCTATCACTCTCGTCGTTGATCTCCGAGATACCCTCAATCTTCTTATCCTTGATTAGCTCGGCGATCTTCTTAATCATCTCCGCTTTGTTGACCATGTATGGGATCTCGGTTACGATGATCTTTTCACGACCCGTAGATGTCAACTCAATATCGGTCTTTGCACGCATAACAACACGCCCACGTCCGGTGAGTAGAGCCTCTCGAACCCCCTCATATCCATATATATAACCTCCCGTTGGAAAATCTGGAGCCTTAACATAGTTCAACAACTCCTCGCACTCAATCTCCGTATTGTCGACATAGGCACAACAAGCATTTATCACCTCCGTGATATTGTGAGGTGCCATATTTGTCGCCATGCCCACAGCAATTCCGCTCGCTCCATTAACGAGCAACAATGGAATTTTCGTTGGCAAAACTGTTGGTTCGGGGGTTGTATCATCGAAGTTCAGAGTCCAGTCAATAGTCTCTTTGTCGATATCCGAAAGCACTTCATCGGCGATCTTCTTCATCCTCGCCTCCGTGTAACGCATTGCAGCGGCTGAGTCACCATCCATACTTCCGAAGTTACCTTG
>JAWXSU010000163.1:0-3698 GCA_044434245.1 Rikenellaceae bacterium
AAGTAGTGTAAAACAATTATTGCCATATTTTTAATAGCACTCTTGTAGCAATATTTTTCACTATTAAATCTTAATGTAGAACCACTATATTTTCAATTCAATAGCAAAAAATCTCATCTCCAATAGCACTCTTAAAAATACACCAATAATTATTTTACCCTACTTAGAATGTCAGTTTTGGATAAGAAAATCTTATCCAAAACTCAGGTTTAAAACTGTGCAGTGACACCAAATGTTGGTAACACTGTGTCGCTAACATTTGGCAAATATTTCATAATGTAGCTACCTGGATTATCAGGATCCTCGACACCTGTACTCACTGGGATTGATTGCTGTGCGAAGCTGCTTGCCGAGGTATTTTGGATATCGAGGTAGAGTCCTAACATCCATTTACTAAAGTAGAATGTTTTGTCGATTCTAATATCTAGTTGTGCATACCCTCCTAGCCTTTCGGTGTTGTATAGCGAATAGTCGTAAGTTGGTTGACCCGTCACATCCCACTCTATTATCTTTGCGGAAGTTTCAATGTCGTATGGGGTGTAAGGAGAGCCTCCCGTAGCACTTATCTTTGCACCAACGCTCCATCCTTTTGGTAGGTAATATGTACCCGAGGCGTTGAGTATAACTCGTGAGTCCCATGCTGAAGGGCGATACGAAGAGTCTTTATCTATTCGATACTCGCTGCTAAATAGTGTTAGTGACCCCACCAGCGACACCTTGCCCGGTATTTGCCATCTCGCTAAAAACTCTAATCCATAAGCACGTCCACTTCCACTCTGCATATACAACTCATTTCCAACCGATCCGTAGTCTGTACCTTCGTCGGCAAGTGGAGTCTCGGTCTCGACCGAAACGGGCAATTTAGAGTAGTATTTATAGAATGCCTCAGCCGAGATAAAGAGCTCTTTATTTTTGCGCCAATCTGCACCCAACGTCACCTGTTTCACATTCATATAACCTAAATCTGCGTTTACTAACTCATCATTCTCTTGGTAACTCAATGCCGTTTGAGGAGGCATCTGGTAGTACATTCCAAGATTAGCATTGAGTGAAAATCCTCTTTCTAATTTGTACGATGCAGAGAGGCGAGGTGAGAATTGCTGCCATAATTTCGCACTCTCTCTCGAATAACTATTTCCACTAAAACGTCCGCCAATAGAGCTAGTAAATAGCTCTGATGCAGATTTGTAGCTTCCACCAACGAAAATCGCATAGTCAATATAATTGAGTTCGCTCTGGTAATTATTCACATAACTATCACCACCACTCGTATATCTGTAATATGAGTCTACGTCATATTGCAAATAGCTCACATCTGCACCATATCTCAGAGTCCAACTATCTATGTAACTTCGGTTTACATTCTGCAGCATTGTTTTCTGCGATTTCGAGTGACTTAGCTGATTGAGATTATCGGGTGATGAGTCATCGTTATCTTGATACTTTATATTTTCGGTGTTGAGATATGAACGGCTCAAGGAGATACGTTGTGAGTGATCTCCCGAGAAGTGACGATATGTTGCACCGATGGTGTAGGTGTTTTGTGATATTTCAGGGAGATAGCTAAGTAAATATTCGGAGGTGGTAGTTGTCCCCTCTTCATTGAGCGTCATGTCGTCAAATCCAGCAATGGCTAGAAACGTAATCTCTTCTCTAGCAGAAAATTTATGTTTCACTTTTGCCGTAAGATCTATATAATTAGGGAGAAACGGCAGCCCCAACACCTTGAAAAGTAATTGAAGATATGATTGTCTAACGGAGAATAAGTATGTAGTTTTGGGGGTGAAGTGACCGCTACCACTCAGTGACACCTCAGATGCACCAAGAGTTGCTTTGAAACTTTGGTCGTTAAGGTCTCCATCACGAAGTTTGATATCTAACATTGAACTTAGCGCACCTCCTTTGTCGACTGGGAAAGCACCCGTGTAGAAATCTATCTCTCGAATCAAATCTGCATTTACAATACCTACAGGACCTCCCGATGCACCTTCGGTTGAAAAGTGGTTAATATTAGGAATTTCGATGCCGTCAAGATAAAATTTATTTTCCGAAGGAGATCCACCTCTGACAATTAGGTCATTACGATATGCCGAGGGTGAAAAAGAGACTCCGGGGAACGACTGCACAATCTTCGAAACATCTCGATTAGCACCAGGGCTTTTCTCAATCTCTTGAACACCTATACGTCTCATACTCACAGGACTCTCCGCTACAGCGACAAAATTTGAACGGGTCACCACAACCTCGTCTAACTCTTTACTACTCTGTGGCATAACAATCTCTACGGGCGGAGTTTTTGCTGACACTTGAATCTCCATTGATGGGGTAGATTCGAAACCTAGAGATGATGCTATAACCTTAAAAATTCCCGGCTCAACACCCGAAATTGTAAACTCTCCATTTTCATCTGTCACAGCTCCACGACTCATCTGACCATCTACAACAACTGTTGCGTATGACACAGGTTGTCGGCTCTGTTGTGAAATCACTCGACCCGAGATAGAAAAGGTTCGAGCAAGTAGGGGAGAGGTAGTTAAAAATATTAGTGCTGTGATAATTAGTATTCTTTTCATTCTCCTATAAAATTATTCCACAAAGATAATGTTTCATTGCAAGGGTACAAAAATCACAGCCAAATTTATAGCATAATTGATAAAAATTATTATATTTGCAACCGAAACAAATAAATAAATTATGAAACAAGAGACACAAAGTCCAACAGCAATACTTCTTATGCACTGTCCCGATAGAGAGGGTATCATAGCACTCGCTAGCCGTTTTATTAAAGAACATGGCGGTAATGTCGTGAATCTAGATCAACATGTGGATCGTGACGAAGAGACCTTTTTCATGCGCATTGAGTGGGATATCACAAATTTTTCCATTAAGCGTAACCACCTGCGAGAGGTTATTCGTAGATTGTTCTCTACGAAATATGGAGTCTCTTTTAATTTGTATTTTAGCGACGAAACCCCACGCATGGCGATATTTGTATCTAAAATGTCACACTGCCTCTATGATTTGTTAGCACGTTACACGGCTGGAGAGTGGAAAGTTGAGATTCCTCTTATCATTAGTAATCACCCAGATATGGAGATCGCTGCCAAAAGATTCGAGATTCCATACTATCATATTCCAATCACAAAAGAGAATAAAGCTGAGCAGGAGGCAAAGACTCTAAAGTTACTCCATGAGCATAATATTGACTTCGTTGTTTTAGCTCGCTATATGCAGATCATATCGAGTGATTTCATTGAGCATTTTCCCAATAACATCATTAATATCCACCATTCATTCCTACCTGCGTTTGTTGGTGCAAAACCATATCATGCAGCCCATGCTCGTGGTGTGAAGCTGATTGGTGCTACAAGTCACTATGTAACATCAGATCTTGACGCAGGACCAATTATCGAGCAAAATATCACTCGTATATCACACAGAGACTCAGTGGCGAGTCTTGTTCACAAAGGACAAGATCTTGAGAAGATAGTTTTGTCGCAAGCTGTCGAGCAACATATTAACCATAAAATATTGACATACGGAAATAAAACCGTATTGTTTAGCTAATCATGAGGGGTAACTAAGTAGTGAAAAACAATTATTGCCATATTTTTAATAGCACTCTTGGAGCGATATTTTTCACTATTAAATCTCAATGTAGAACCACTAAGTAGCGCAAAATAATTATTGCGATATTT
>JAWXSU010000164.1:0-3681 GCA_044434245.1 Rikenellaceae bacterium
CTATAGTCTCAAAATCGAGCCTCAAGCAGGTGGTGTTCGATAACACATTCACGGCGATGAATCTGCTCAAGGAGACGCTTCTTGAGTTGGCATCCGAGATGGATGATGAGTTGGAGGGTAAACTCGATAGACGTGTAAGGTTGGAGTATAGAGATCGTGGAAAGTTCGAGGCGCAGATCCAAGTGGCAAATGATGTGCTGATATTCCAAATGCGCACCGATGTCTTTAGGTTCGATAATGACCACCCTATTTGGGAGAACGAATATGTGGCGGCAGAGCCTCAAAATGGATATTTCGGAGTGATAAATATATATAACTTCCTCTCTGATTCGTTCAAATTCAACCGTAATCAAGATGAGGGTTACCTAATTGGTCGCATCTTCATAAATTGTGATCGTCAATTCTTCGTGGAGGGGAAGGGGCAAGATGCTATGCGTAGTGAGACTCTGGGGTCGGAGATTTTGTGTCGATCGGCTTTGGTGGCTATTTTGGAGTCGGCGATAAATTTTGCGTTGAACTTTGATCTGTTGATCCCATCGTTCGAGAACGACAAACGAGTGAAACTCGATCAGTTTAATAATAAGATGGATAATTCGAAGTTCGAGACGGGAAAGTTGCTCGACTACGAATATAGCGTGGAGGATATTTAATACCATTGCACAAAATGTTGCTCATAAGTGTTGTGATCCCAGTATATAGGGTCGAGAGATATCTGCGAGAGTGCGTAGATAGCGTTCTGAATCAAAGCTATCGGGCTCTAGAGGTGATACTCGTAGATGATGGGTCGCCAGACTCTTCGCCACAAATATGTGATGAGTATGCAGGGCGAGACAGTCGTGTGAAGGTGATACACAAAACAAACGGAGGGTTGAGTGATGCTCGAAATGGTGGAATGGAGATGGCAACGGGAGATTACATCCTCTTTTTGGACTCGGACGACTATTGGGACGATAGCAAAGCTGTAGAGAGAGGGGTGGCGATGTTGGAGAGTAATCCCGAAATTGATATGCTCTATTTTGAGTGCAAACAGCTCTATGGCAATCAACTGAATTGTAAGCCACCTATTGATATTTCGAGAGTGAATGGTCAATCGAAGGTGGAGGCGATGGAGTATTTGATTGCGCAGGATAGGTTTATAGTCACAGCGTGGTCGAAATTTGTGAGACGTAGTATTGTGGTCGATAATTCGTTGGAGTTTAAGTTGGGGTTATTGTCCGAGGATTACGATTGGAATTTCAAGATCCTCATCCACAGCAAGGTGATATGGATGATGGAGAGTGATTTCTATATCTATAGGATGAGGGATGATTCGATAATATCTACGATGTCGACCAAACATCTGTTCGATATATTGAGTATCGTCGAGGAGTGGGAGCGGAGAATTCCACGAGAGGTTGTAGATCACAAGGAGGCGGAGGTGTATATGGATTTTGTGGGGTATATATATGGAGTGCTCTTTAGCCTTATATATATATGTCGGGATGAAGAGTCGCAACATCAATTGGTGGAGCAGATGCGACCCTATGCCCACCTGTTGAAAAGAGGAGGGAGTGGAAAGCTACGTAAACTGGGGCGGTTGTATTCGCTGCTCGGTTTCTCGCTTTCGTGGCGAGCGATGGGGGTGTTTAATGAGGTGAGACAAATATTAAAAACTAAAAGATAAACCAAACAATGAAAACTACTATTAAAACTCTATTGATGCTACTTGTCGTGACGCAGGTGGTGTCGTGTGGTGTGGAGAGTAAAGAGCCCTTCTCGCCCGATGCAATGTTGGAGATGGGGGCTGCAAAGGTGAAGAGCTCGGTTATGAACTACACCTCATACGATAAATATCCACGATATGTGGATCATGGAGAGTCGCAATGGACGCTTGTCCCGGTGACGGATTGGACAAGTGGGTTCTACCCCGGAGTGTTGTGGTTGGCGTATGAGATATCGGGAGATATGGCGGCGCGTGCCAAGGCGGAGATGTTCACAATGCCACTCAAGGAGATTGCATACTCTCCGGCTCGTGACCACGACATCGGATTTATGATCTACCCTAGCTTCGGGAATGGATATCGCTTGACGGGGAATCCAGCATTCAAAGCTGCAATGTTGTCCGCAGCAGATACACTCGCAACACTCTTCAACCCAATAGTCGGAGCGATCCACTCGTGGCCATTTAAACCCGAGTATGAGCACAACACAATCATCGACAATATGATGAATTTGGAGCTGTTGTTCTGGGCGGCGAAGAATGGAGGAGAACAACGACTAAAAGATATTGCGGTGAGCCATGCGGAGGTGACGCAAAAATATATCGTGCGTCCAGATAGTGCGGTGTACCACTTGGGAGAGTTCACCAAGGAGGGGAAATTTGTGCGAGGTGTAGCACATCAAGGTTATGCAGACGAGTCGATGTGGGCACGAGGTCAAGCGTGGGGAATCTATGGTTTCGCTATTGCGTATCGAGAGTCGGGGAGAGAGGATTTCTTGGCGACATCTATAAAACTCGCAGATCACTTCCTCGATAGGCTACCTAAGGATGGAGTGCCATATTGGGATTTCGATGTACCCTCAATTCCTGATGCACCCAAAGATGCATCGGCGGCGGCAGTTGCTGCGTCGGGAATGTTGGAGCTCACCACTTTGGTCGACGATGCGGAGCTTTCGGAGAGATATTATCAAGCTGCGGTGAAGTTGTTGGAGGCGATATCGACACCAGAGTATATATCGACAGATACGGATGCAATCCTCACGCACTCAACAGGACATCACCCCAAAGGGTGGGAGATAGATGTGCCAATCGTGTATGGCGACTACTACTATCTCGATGCTCTGCTTAAACTCAAGAGAATCAATAGCGTTCGATAGTCATGCGACGCATTTTAATGATATGTGTGACGTTGCTTTTGTCGGTAACGTTACACCTTCGTACCTTCGCTTCGGAGTCGATTGAGATATCGACTATCGAGGAGTTGGTGGAGTACGCCGCAAAGGATGGGGTGGATGTCACTATGCGAAGTGGAGTCTACAAAATCGACGATCCAAAAGTCGCAAAACGTGTCGTAATCAAAAAATATAGTGCCACATCTGCCAAGGAGGATCAAGTGGGGGTGGATTACCCTATAACAACGCTGTTGCACTTCTCGGGAAGTAACTCTACATATAACCTACAAGGGGTGACAATAAAACTCAGTGGGGAGCTGCATGAGTCATTCTCAACGGGGCATATATTCGAACTCTTCGTGACGGGAGATAACAATACTATAAAAGGGCTCTCGATGGAGGATGAGGGAGATGTGCCACCAAAAAAGGGGAGTGCGATCATGGTACATATCATGGGAGATGATAATACACTCGATGGGGTGCAGCTCCTAGTTCGGGGATCATCGCCGTATGGGTATGGTCACCTCTTGGGTAAGGGGGGCTCTTCGGTGTTGGTGGATTTGCATAAACATTCATCGTTGTTGGTGTCGGGACGAGATACCAAGCTGCTGAGGTGTAGGGTTATAACTCGTGCCTATGGTCATGGTATTGTGATGCAAGGTGCGGTGAATACCTATATCGAGGGGTGCTATGTTGAGGGGCGTATGCGTACAACGGATGATATGCTCGCCGAGAGAAGTGGTGTGGCGTACGATAGTGGATTCAAAACGATATACCCTCCGGGGGTAAATTCCCACTTTTGTTGAGCTG